>JAHEEY010000360.1 GCA_024640485.1 Chloroflexota bacterium
GACAAAATGCGCGAATTGCTGGGCGTTGTGCCGCCCAATGACAAGGAAGGCTGCTTGCAGGATATCCATTGGTCAGGCCCAAGCTTCGGCTATTTCCCCACCTATGCGTTAGGCAATTTGTACGCGGCACAATTCTTTGAGACTGCCGTGTCCCAACAGCCGGTTATCTCGGAGCAGCTCGCCAAGGGTGAGACAACCGCTTTGCTGAGCTGGCTCAGAGAGAATATCCACCAACACGGACGGAAATTCACACCTGGAGAGCTGGTGCAGCGAGTCACCGGTGAGCCGCTGAGTCACCAACCGTTCGTCAACTACGCCGTGGCCAAATTCAGCCAAATATACGCGCTTTAGGCCATCCGCGTGAATACAAAAGAGGGGCGGCTCTAGTTGTAGAGCCGCCCCTCTTTTTAGTAGTATGGAAGCGTGTTCAATCTCAATGATTGTTGTGCTTCTTCCCTTTACGTTCTTCCTCGACTTCATCTTCCGGCGCCTGGAATACTGGGAAATCGATTCTAACCCGAGAGACGGCCAGCCCATCCACATCAAGGACTTTGAAGTGGATGTTTCCCGGGCGGGCGATCTCATCCCCAACTTTCGGTGGTCTCCCCAACCAGGTGATAATCAGGCCGCCCACAGTCTCCACGTCAGGTAAATCTTCTTCTTCGCCAAGATACAAGATATCTTCTACCAGCGCGTCCAGTAGATAGGTGCCGACAACTTCCAAGATGCCCGGCTCTAGCTCAATGATTGGCTCTTTTTCCAAATCGAATTCATCCCGCACCTCGCCAACAATTTCCTCAACCAGATCTTCCAGGGTGACGATGCCAGCCATGCCGCCGAATTCATCCAGGACGATGGCCATATGCAGCCGCTGCTGCTTGAATGCCGCCAGCAATGATTCCACTGGATAATCTTCCGGCACTTTCGGCGTCGCCCGCAATAACAGCCTGAGGTCGAAGCCGCCTTCCTGCTTCTTGACCGCCTGCCTGACCAAATCTTTCAAGTGAAGGATGCCAATGATATGATCCCGATCGTCTTTGTAAACGGGGAAGCGGCTGTGCCGGCTAGATGTAACCAGTTCTAAGAGCTCTGCTCTCGGCAGGCTGTAGGGAATGGCCTGAACCTTCGTTCGCGGGGTCATTACCTGCCCAACTAGACGTTGACTGAAGTCGAAGATATTCCTGATCATCTCTTCTTCTTCAAGATTCATCAGGCCGCCCTCAGCGCTTTCCGTCACCAGGATCTCCAGCTCTTCAGCCGATAGGATCCGCGCATGCCCCTCAGCCGGAGGGACTTTGAATACGCGGAGCAGCAATATACCGATGTTGTTCAATATAGCGACTGGGATTCTCAGTATCGCTTGGGCCACCTGCATCGGACGCACGATCAACAGCGACATCTTAGATGCGTTGGACAACGCCAGCGACTTCGGCACCATCTCACCTATGACGATGTGAAGATAGGTGAGCAGGCTCAGCGCCGTGATATAGCCGATCGAGGTGACCAGTGCTTCTGGCGGTTCGCTGCCAAACAGCAGGGCAATATAGGGTTCTAAGAAATGTTCGATTTGAGGTTCACCATACATCGCCAGTCCCAGCGATGCCATGGTGATTCCCAGCTGTGCGGTAGCGATGAACCTGTCTTGTTCCCGCCTCGAACCTAATATTCGATGCATCTTCTCTGCCAGCTTGTTGCCACCTTCAGACAGCTGCTCTAGTTGAGTGGGGCGCACCCCTATGACGGCGAATTCAGCCGCTACAAAGAAGCCGTTTATCAGCACCAACAAGAGGATGATCAGCAGCGGTACCAGCAAAGAGCCAACACTTGGAAGTGATTCAGTCGATGCGGATAGGATGACAACCAGGCTTGCACCCGGCAAACCTAGGAGGAATAGCGCTAGCTTACTCATGTTCGGCTACCTCCCATTCGCTGAATGGAATCATCTTCTCTGAGGCTGGAAGCGTCATGGATATCTCTGAGACCCCAAGGTCTGCCATCACTTCAACCACGATAGTTGTTCCATTCAGATCGAGACGATCTCCAACTTCGGGGGCCCGTCCCAATTCACTGAAGAAGAGACCGCTTAGGGTATCGGCTGTTTCCGGAAGATTTAGGTCAAGATATTCATTGACGTCCGATATGAGCAGGTCTCCCCGAAGGTAGACACGGCCCTCCTTGTCTCGGGCCACCAGAGCCATTTCGTCGTCGAATTCATCTTGCAGTTCGCCGAAGATCTCCTCTATCAAATCCTCAAAAGTGATCAGTCCGGCAGTGCCGCCATATTCATCAAAGACAATCGCCAAATATTTGCGTTTGCTGCTCAGCTTCTCCCACACATCAGCCACCGGCAGCGCTTCCGGGACGTAGACCACTTCCCGGATGACTGAGGCGATATCATCTTTGCCCATGACGTGCAGCCGGAAGAGGTCCTTGACGTGAACAAATCCGATGATTTCGTCAATGCTTTTGCGATAGATAGGGATCCGCGAGTAGCCGCTTTCAATCGCCAGTGTCATCAACTTGATGATGCTGGTATCTTCAGGCGCCGAAACCAGCTTGGTCCGATGAAGCATTACCTGCCGCGCTGTCAGATCTCTGTAGCGAAACGCATTGCGGAGCATCTGCCTTTCACGGTCCGCCAACAGGCCGCTTTCGTGGCTTTCCGTGACCAGCAATTCGATTTCTTCAGGTGAATGCAGCTTGTGCTCGCCATGGTCTGAAGTTCTGCCGATCATCCTCAATATCACGGTGCCGCTGCCATTGAAGAGCCATATAAGCGGTCGAAGCAAGAACAGCGTCCATTTCATGGGGGCGATAACCGCCATAGAAACGTTTTCCGGGTATTGAATAGCGACGGATTTCGGGAACAATTCTCCGAAAACTACCTGCAGGACCGTCAAAAACACCAGAACCAGGGTTGCCGCAATAGATGAAGCGGCCGCCTGTGTCGCTGTGGCGCTGACATCCACGCCCAAAGATGCCAATGTTGGATCGATGACTTGTAGAAACGAAGTAATGGGATCGACAAACCTGACTGCGATGACGTTTTGTCCGTACGCGCCCACCACTAGCGACGAGATGGTGATGCCAACCTGGCAGGCCGCTACATAATCGTCCAGCGATTTGCCGTCCTCCAATATGGGCAAGAGTGCCCTGGCCTGGGAGTTCCCTTCGGCAGCCATTTGGCTGATGCGGGTACGGCGAGTGGCAACGGTAGCGAATTCGGCCGCCACGTAAAGGCCGTTTATGGAGATCATCAGTGCAACCGTGGCGATGATTAGAATTACAATTGACATGGGTATCCAGTAACAGAACAGATGGTATCGTGACGATATGATACTGGCAGCAACAGGTTTGACTTAATCAGTCAAGTCATCGAGTTCTCCCTGCGAGTGAGTAGGGCGCCAGCGCGTAGTCTCACGCCGAAACCTGAATCTGGCAGCGTATAGCATCCGTCGAAGCTTACGACGCTTGCCGCTAAGATGGTATCAAAGGATTTTGAGAAAGGAGGGTGAGGGGGTTCTGAGCTGGGATCGATCAACGGAACATATCCCCTACATGCCCAGGCGCGTTCATTAACATTATGAATTTGTCAGTTGCCGTAATAGTTTTCAACTTCGTGTACAGAAGGAAAGGATTTGGCAGTTCAATCGCCTTCCAAAAATATGACAGATAGCACGAAATTATAGATTAGCATAACCGATTGGTCAAACTGTATTGGACTGGAAAGCGGCCGCAAATTCACACATTTGCATCGTCGTTCGCGAAGGGAGGCTGATCGGGTATGCCATCAGCGAAATTTTGCCCTGAGGCAGCGTTGCTTTCAAGACCCAAACAGATCTGTCCAGCTTCAATTGAAGGCATCTGGACGGGCCGCTTAACCATTGGAACAGGTTGCATTGATGCAGCCTGGAGCTGCCATCAGGCCGCTCTATCGGGCATTGCATTGGTTTCCGCAGAGCTTCAGAAGGCAGGCGGGCTCATGTCGCGACAGATTGTGCCCGGCTGCGGTGAACAACGAGCACGCCGATGATCACCGTGATCCCGCCAGTGATCTGCCAAAACGAGAGAAATTCTCCCAGAAGCGGTATCGCCAGCAGGGCAGTCAGAACTGGCTGGCCCAACATTGTCGACGAAACGATGGAGGCGGGCAGGTAGCCCAGGGCGTAGTTGATAGCCAGCTGGCCGCCAACCTGCACAAAAAGCCCCAGGCCAAGGAAATTCAGATAGGTAGCTGAGGAGTAGCCGCTGAGGGGCTGTCCCATGAGCAGGGCGCCAGCCAGCAGGATTACCGTCGCGCTTACTCCTGACAGCCAGAATGAGGTCAGGGCGTCCAGCTTCTGCCGGCTGCGCTGCATCATCAAGTAGTAGCCGCCGTAAAATATCCCAGCCAGCAGCCCCAAGAAGGTGCCTACGCCCACATCTCGAACAGCATCAATGCCCAGAATGACAGCTGCCCCCGAAAACGCCAGCAGCAATCCTGTCCAGAACAGCGAGTTGAGCTTTTCACGGAAGAACAGCAGGGCGCCCAGCCCAACCCAGATCGGCGCCGTGTTGCCCATCAAGGTGGGATTGGTAGCCCCGCTGATCAATATGCCGCTGTTCCAAAACAGAAGGTCGCCGGCAAAGAGAAGGCCGGCAATCAAAGCGATCCTTATCTCGCGGGCTGGTATCCGCCCCAATTTTCGTAAGCGTCTGTAGAAGGGTGCCGCCAGCACCGCCACGGCAATAGCCATTCGGTAGAACCCGGTGACGGCCCCGGGGGCGTTTGCCCAACTAACAAAGATACCTGAGAAACCTAGCCCTAAAATACCTAGGGCCAGCGCCAGATGGGCGCGAGCGTTGTTTTCGCCAGCATGGTTCATCCCTTCCACTCCGTGACACTGTGATTAATCCAAAAGAGAATCGCGGCTATCGTACCATCGAGTTACTGACAAAACTAACCAGCAACGGTACACTTTGCCACACAGCTGCTC
>JAHEEY010000361.1 GCA_024640485.1 Chloroflexota bacterium
AGCGAGACAAGTTCCGGCGGCTTCAATCCCAGGGAACTGATCCGTGGGTCCACTTTATCGAAAATGGGCCGAATGAGGCTGCCGTCGGACAGCGCCCGCAGGGTAATCACCGGGGCGGTATCCAGGGCGTGGTACACATCGATATACCGCTGTTTGCTGTGGTCCATGATGATCTGGTGCATGCCGGGGGCGGTACTGATCTGCTTCAGTCCGCTGCCGTCGAAGTTCACGCCGTACAGGTGGCACTCGGTCGCCGTCTCGCGACTGCCGGTGAAGTAGATCCGCTCTGTCTGGCTGTCAACGCCAACCAGGGCGTCTACCATCCATTCGCCGCTGGTCAACGGGCAGAGCAAACTGCCGTCATTTTCATACAGGTACAGATGTTGGAAACCGGTCCGCTCCGACGCCCAGATGAATCGGCCATCCTTGAGAGGTCGGAACATTGTATGCAGGTTGATCCAGACGTCGGAACACTCCTGCAGCAGGATGTCGCTTTGTCCGGTCTTGGGGTCGAAAACCAGCAGATCCAAACGGCTTTGCTCTCGGTTGAGCCGCTGAGCGGTCAGCCTGCCGTCCGGCAGCCAGTTGACCCGAGCCAGATAGAAGTCCTCATCCTCCCCTAAATCCATCCATACCGGCTTGCCGCCGGCTGCCGGCAACACGCCCAGCCGGACCTTGGCATTGGCCTGACCGGCAAATGGATAGCGGTGGTCCTCCTGGGCGGCCCCCCCGGTATTTTCCTTACCCTGGTGCATAATCCGGTACACCGGAATATGGGTCTCATCGACTTCGGCAAATGCCAGCCAACTGCTGTCAGGTGACCACCAATACCCCCGCCGCCGATCCATTTCTTCCTGAGCCGCGTACTCGGCCAGCCCGTTGCTTTTGCCCGTTCCCCGGGCGCCGCTGGTAAGCTGCCGGCCCTCACCGCCAGCGGATGGCACTACATAGAGCTCACTATCTTGAACGTAGGCGATTCGCTTTCCGTCAGGCGAAAATCGCGGATCAAGGGCTGGGGTGCCGCTGTTTTCCACCACGGTGCGCAGCGGCGCCGATGGATCATCTTTGACGCAGATCTCCCCCCGCAGCGGAATCAGAAGCTGTTCGGTGCGCGGTGACCAGGCAAAAGAGGTGATACCCACCTCTCTCTGACGCATCCGCTCCCGGCGAAGTTTTTCTTCGGGGGACAGGCTTTCCTCACTGTCCCCTTCGTCGGCCAACAGTTGGAATTGCCGGCCGTTTTCCAGGTCAAAGGCGAAAAGCTGCCGAGCGAGACTGCCTTCCGAGCTGTATAGATAGGTGATTAGTCTGTCATCTGGGCTGAAGGCGAATGCGCCTGGGATTGCCATCCCTGGGAAGGGGTAGCTGGCCACCGCCTCTAGCGGAATGGTGGAGTTGTTCAGATTACTTGCGTCAGATTCTTGATTCATGGCCTCAACCCTTTTGAAAAGATAAGGCCGTATTGTACCCGCTTTTCTCTACAGTGAGGCCATCCTACTCAGCCAATGACCAATTGTGTTTTGGTTCGCGACAGGCTGATGGTGGCCGCGGCACCGGCGTTGAAAGAAAGATAATCGGATGTGACCCCATCGCTGAAGATAACCCCGCCGCTGGGCATCGCCGACTCCAACCGCAGCGGACTCTCCGCGCCGATCTGCCCGCAGACCAGTTCGGCTCCGGAGCGTTTGCTGGCGAACGGTTCCCTGACCACAAAGGCGAGCTGGTCGATATCCCAGGCCATTTGCGGCGGCTGCAGCGCGATGCCTGGGCTGCCGAATCCAGCCATCATCCCATTGGCCATGTTGAACAGGCTGCTCAGCCAGCCGGTAGATCCGGCGCCCGTGGAGATGATCACCCCGCTGGAAGAATGATCCTCCGATTGTCCGCGGCAAGAGATCCGGTACCTGGCTGAGATCTGGTCGTTGCGGCCGACGAACAAATCGTTGAAAGCCAGCAAAGCCTGCCCGTCATCGAGTCTGGCCTCGGCCATGGTGACCGAGCGGGTCTCGAAATTCCCATTCAGCGCCTGCGCAACCATCGGCACCGCCTGGGCAACATCAAAGGGCAGCAGGATGCCGTCGATATGGTCAGGGTCGGGATTCACCGCCACCAGAGGCTGGCCTGATAGGTACTTGGCGGTGTTGACCACCAACCCGTCGATGCCGATGGTGACCACTAGATCCTCAGCAGAAAAGATGAAATTGGGCAGATAGGCGCGTTCAATCATGTGCAGCTTGGCCATCTTTGCTAAAGGCTGCCGCAGCTGGCTCAGCGCCGTATGGTAGGCGTGGTGCTCTCGCTCGAACAGCCCGAAATCGCCCCCGCTATGCTCGATGTAGAATTTCGCCTGAGCCCGGGTATTGAACTGCTGAATTAGACCTTCCAGGCGAGTCTGGCGAGTGACCAGGATTATTTTTTCCAGTGCCATAAGATTTCCTCAGTGGCGATACTCGTTCAGTTGCCGCTGGGACGACCGATGCCATCCAGCAGCTGTCAGCGTTTCGGGACGCCGTTGAGCGCGAGGCACACCCATACGTACCCGAAGGCCGGATGCGTCCTGGGGCGCCTCGCTGTCCCAATTGGCTACCTGTCGGCAATCAGCGATTCCAGCAGGTCAGGAGAGATATTGAGTTGGCCGATCTTGGCGGCGTTTTTGGCAAGCTCCCTCAGCGCCTGGCTGATCATCAGCCTCGGTTCGGCGGACTGCATCGAAAGCAGCTGCCGGGTGTCGTCATCCAACTGCTGCAGCGGCCGCAGGCTCGCTTCCACCGCGTACGCCTGGGCATCTGCCTGGTGATGGGCGTTGTCGACCTGAGCGGCTACCAGCTGCTTGCGCTCCTGCTCCAAACGTATCTGGCCATCGAGCATCTTTTCGCGAATCAGCTGCTGTTTCATTTCCACGGCGAGATCGGCGTCTACTTTGGCCTCCCGGATTTGGCGCTGCTTGGCCTCGATGGCCAATTCCGTATTCAGTTCGTTCTCTTTGATACGCCTTTCCTGTTCCACCGCTGAGTTGCGCCGGTCGTAGATCGCTTCATCAGCATGGCGCAGCATCGCTTCTCTGGCTTCAGCTTCCAGCGCCCTGGCGGTCTCCGGGGCGGGCTTGATAGCCAGGATAGATAGATCCAGGATCTCAACGCCCAGCGCCGCCGCCGTCGGTTCATGAATGACCCGCTGCAGTGAAGTCGAAGCGATCTGTACCGACCGCTGAATCGCGTCTCTCAAGCCCAGTTTGCCCACCTCTGCCCGAATGGCGACATGAAGCAGGTTTACCAGCCGCTGCGGCATTTTTTCGATATCCTCGCTATTGTAGACGGCTGGCGATCCTTCCACGGTGTAGTCGAGGATGGAAGCGACCAGCTGGGGATCGATAATCCGGTAAGTGAACTGCCCTTGCACGGTGACTGGTTGGAAATCCACCGTCGATTCATTGAAAATAAACGGCACGTCTGCGCTGCCCACCGGAACCAGGGCAATTGATGAAGTAGGGCGGTAATAGAGAAACGATAGGCCGCTGCCGCTTCTTTTTATCTGTCCGCTTTGATAATGGATGACGTACTGGGTAGGGCTGCTTCTCATGAATTTTATGCCAAACATCTGGTCCTTCCTGCTCTTTAAGTGTTAATATCACACTAAACGAGCCTAAAATTTTTTTGGAGGGTGGCCCCCAAAACGTAATAAGTGTCACATATACACTTATTATAGCAGTACCGCCGAGGTTGTCAAGCGGCTGGCTAATGGCTATTAGCGGCGAAGGGCCAGGACTCGTGATACGTAGAGGGGAGGGGTGATCCGCGGCAGCCTGAGAGGGGCGGGCAGCAGTCGCAGTTGTACCTAAGCGCCGCTTCAGTTAGTTTGGGAATTCTTCTGGCCTTGGGGTAGCGTGGTTAGCGATTGCGCGCTGGCTAATAGAGGACTGAGGCCAGCTCTCGACGATAGCTTTGGGTCAGGGGGTCTTCGTCGCCGAGCAGTTCAAAAATACCCAGCAGGACTCGCTTGACTTCCCCGTTACGATACCGCTTGTCTTGACGGAGCACATCCATCAAACCGTCTAGCGCCGCTTCAAGATTGCCCCGCTCGAACAGGCGGGCGGTTTGGCGGTATTGGATCTCAATCGGCGGCAGATCGTCAGCCAGAAAGTCATTGCTTGACGTTTCGCACAGGTAGTTGGCGAACGGCCGCAGCCGTTCAGCCCGAACGAATGTCTGGTCATCTTCGCACTTCTTGAGAAACTCAACTGCTTCGCACCCTTCACCACGGGCCAGCAGGGCGCAGGCCAGGTTGATCATCGCTTTGGTCTCGGTGGGGTACTCATCAAGAATATCCCGGTAAGCTGCCTCAGCTTCTTTCCAATGGCGGGTCACCAACATCGACTTGGCCTCACGCAAGGCGTTTTCGACCGGGCTGGGGGCTAGTTTCTTGACGAACTCCACCACCTTGGCGGCAGGTTGAGCGCCGACGAATTCAGCTGCGACAATGCCGTCGCGGAACGCCTTTACAGCAGGAATACCTTGTACTTGAAAGCGTATGGAGATGCCGGGATTGTCGTCTACATTGATCTTGGCAAGAATGAATTCATAGGCTGGATCAACAGCCAGCCCTTCTAAAATCGGCCCTAAAGTGCGGCAGGGGGCACACCACGGTGCCCAGAAATCAACCACAACCGGTATCTCGTAGGATCGCTGTATGACATCGAATTCAAAGCTCGCTTCAGTTACATCAATGATATTTTCATGGGACGTCATAACTGCATCATCTCCGCGCAATTGAAGTATGGATCAACACCTTCTCAAGACTTACTATTAAAATTCTATCACGATTGCATATGCATTTCATCATCATCGAGACCTTCGGCGAGGTGCGGCAAGGTGCCTCGCCCGCCAATAACGACTCCTTAATTTCTGTCGAGCCAATTCCCAAATATGCAACAATCCGCGGATGGATCGTAGAAAATGCTTGACATCTGCCAATTTA
>JAHEEY010000362.1 GCA_024640485.1 Chloroflexota bacterium
CCGGCAGGCACGCCTTCCGAGTTCGGCTGGAGGAGATGGGTTACGACAACCTGACCAAGGAAGAGCTGAACGCCGCCTTCAAGCGGTTCAAGGGGCTGGCTGACAAGAAAAAGATCATCACCGATGCCGACATCGGGGCGATCATCGCGGACGAAATCTACCAGCCGCCGGAAATCTGGAAGCTGAACCAGATCCAGGTCTCCTGCGGGGACTTGAGTATCCCCACTGCCAGCGTCATCCTGAGAGGGCCCGACGGCAAGGAACATCGGGACGCCGCCCTGGGCACCGGCCCGGTGGATGCTGTCTATCAGGCGGTCAACCGGATTATCGGGGTCACCAACACCTTGACGGAATTCAGCATCAACGCGGTGACCGAAGGGCTGGACGCGGTGGCGGAAGCGACCATCCGGATTCAGCCGCATGACAACGACAGCGGCTACAGCATCAATCCGCAGACAAACCAGGCGGTGGCCCGGACGTTCAGCGGCCACGGCGCCAGCACAGACATCGTGGTAGCCAGCGCCAGGGCGTATGTCAGCGCCTTGAATAAGATGCTGGCGTCCAGAGAAGAGCTGGCCAGCTCGGTAGAGCGAACCACTGAGTTGATGAGCGCTGACTGATTGGCGAAACGCAGCCATTGGGCGAAGACCGGGACCGTATGGACAATTCAGCGCAAGCGTGGCAGAGCCGCAAGCTGACCGAGACATATCTCCAAGGAGTGCGCGGCGCCATACCATTTGCCGGCGAACAGATCGATGTGATGCTGCGGGTAATCGGGGCAGCCCGCCCAGATGCCGGCCTGGTCCTGGATCTGGGCTGCGGCGACGGCATTCTTGCCCAGGCGATACTAGATCGTTTCCCGGCGGCACAACTGGTTCTGCTGGACTTCTCGGAGCCGATGCTGGAAATGGCAAAAGAGAGGCTCCTGGGATACGACAGCGCTGCCTTCGGACTGGTGGATTACAGCGACCCAAGCTGGCTTAAGGACGCCTATGGCGAAAATGCCCAGCGGCCGGGATACGATGTGATCGTGTCTGGATTCTCCATTCATCACCAACCAGACAGCCGTAAGCGGCAGCTGTATCAAGAGCTGTATGATCTGCTGAAACCAGGCGGCCTCTTTCTCAATCTGGAGCATGTGGCTTCCAGTTCGGCGTGGGGCGAATCGCTTTTCGCCGACTACTTCATCGACGCCCTTTACGATTATCAGCAGCGGCAAGGGGCAGAGTTGAGCCGAGAAGAAGTTGACCGGCGCTATTACAGCCGCCCCGACAAAGCGGCCAATATTTTGGCTCCTGTGGAAACTCAGTGCCAATGGCTGCGAGAGATCGGCTTTGAGAGAGTAGACTGCTTTTTGAAAATTTTCGAACTGGCGTTGTTTGGCGGTGTCAAAGGGGCCTGAACCTGAAAGCGTTCAGCCCGCTGCCGCAGCCGCGACGATGACCGGAGGTATAGGAGAGTAGATGAGCGAACCGCGTACAATCTTGGATAAAATCTGGCAAAACCATATCGTGTCGGAAGCTTCCGGCAGGCCCGCCGTGCTGTACATCGATCTGCACCTGGTGCACGAAGTAACCTCGCCGCAGGCGTTTCAAGGGCTGCGCGAGCGGGGATTAAAGGTCAGGCGCCCCTCCCAGACGGTGGCCACCGCCGATCACAGCATTCCCACCACCCCTTTGCACATACCGATTCAGGACAAGATCGCCGCTAAACAGGTGGAAACATTGGCGAAAAACTGCGCTGAGTTTGGCATCCCCTTGTACGGCTTCAACAGCCCCAAGCGGGGAATTGTCCATGTGCTGGGGCCGGAGCTGGGGCTGACCCAACCGGGGATGACCATCGTCTGCGGCGACAGCCACACCGCCACCCACGGCGCCTTCGGGGCGCTGGCATTTGGCATCGGCACCAGCGAAGTGGAACATGTGCTGGCGACCCAATGCCTGCTGCAGAGCAAGCCAAAGACATTCGCGGTCAATGTTGACGGCGAGCTGGGTGAAGGGCTGGCAGCCAAAGATATTATCCTGGCCCTGCTGGCGGAGATCGGTGTCGGCGGCGGCACCGGCCATGTGTTTGAATTTCGGGGTCCGGCGATCCGGGCCTTGACCATGGAGCAGCGGATGACCGTCTGCAACATGAGCATTGAGGGGGGCGCCAGGGCCGGGCTGGTGGCGCCGGACGATGCAACCTTCCAATATGTCGCCGGACGAGAGTTCGCTCCCAAAGGGGCGGCATGGGATGAAGCGGTGGCCTTTTGGGGCACCCTGCCGTCAGATGAAGGGGCCAACTTCGACCGGTCCATCACCCTGGACGCCAGCAAGATGGAGCCGATGATCACCTACGGCACCAACCCGGGCATGGGTATCGGCATCAGCCAGCCAATTCCCGATCCAGCGGCCGTGGCAGACATCAGCCAGCGGCGCACCATGGAAAAGGCGCTCAGCTACATGGATCTGCAGCCTGGACGTTCGCTGCAGGGGCAGCCGGTTGATGTGGTTTTCATCGGCAGCTGCACCAATTCCCGCATCTCAGACCTGCGCCAGGCAGCCAATCTGATTAAGGGGCATAAGGTCAAGGAAGGGGTGCGCATGATGGTGGTGCCCGGATCTCAGCAGGTGAAGCGAGAAGCCGAGGCGGAAGGACTGGACAAGATCTTCAAAGAAGCGGGCGCCGACTGGCGCGAAGCTGGCTGCAGTATGTGCATCGCCATGAACGGGGATCAGCTCCAGCCGGGAGAGTACGCCATCAGCACCAGCAACCGGAATTTCGAAGGACGCCAGGGCAAGGGGGGCCGGACTTTCCTGGCCAGCCCGCTGACCGCCGCGGCTTCAGCCGTGACAGGGGTCGTCACCGACGCCCGCAGCCTGAAGTAGGACGCTCAACAGCAACACAAGCCGCTGCCGGCACTCACTGCCGCCGGCAGCCGAAGAGAAAAGGTGAATTATGCAGCCATTTACAACGCTGTCCAGCCATATGATAGCGATTTCCACTGAGAACATTGATACGGACCAGATCATTCCGGCCCGCTTTCTGAAGACAATCACCAAGAGCGGGTTGGGGGCCAACCTGTTCGCCGATTGGCGGTACGATGGCGCCGGCAGGCCAAAGAGTGAATTTGAGTTGAACCGGCCGGAAGCGCAGGGCGCCAAAATCCTGCTGGCTGGCGATAACTTCGGCTGCGGCTCCAGCCGCGAACATGCCCCCTGGGCGCTGATGGACTTTGGATTCGTGGCGATCATCAGCACCTCATTTGCTGATATCTTCCGCAACAATTCGCTGAAGAACGGGCTGCTGCCGGTAGAGGTGGATCAAGAGACCCATCAACAGCTGATAAGCCTGGTGGCGGAAGAGCCCGGAACTGAAATCAGCATCGATCTGGCATCACAACAGCTGCTGCTGCCAGATGGACGCACGGTTTCCTTCCCAATCGACACCTTCAGCAAAGAATGCCTGCTGGACGGCGTCGACCAGTTGGGCTACTTGATGAAACAAGAAAACGCCGTAGCCGCATTTGAAGGGCAGCATCCCGCTCGGGTAAACACGGTGGGATAGCGCCCAAACCAGTTGGTGCCGCCAGAAGCGACGCTGTTGGCCGAATCGGCAGGGGAACGAAAGGAATATTGATGACTCAAATCTACTTGTATGACACAACGTTAAGAGACGGCACCCAACGGGAAGGGATCTCCCTGTCGGTAGAAGACAAGCTGCGGATTACCAGACATCTGGACGAATTTGGTGTCCATTACATTGAAGGCGGCTGGCCGGGTTCAAACCCGAAGGACGCTGAGTATTTCCAGAAAGTGCGGGCGATGAAGTTGAAAACGGCCAAAGTGACCGCTTTCGGCAGCACCCGCCGCAAGAACAGCGCGGTTGAGGATGACGCCAACTTGAAGGCGCTGCTGGACTCGGAAACGCCGGTAGTGACTTTGGTGGGAAAGAGCTGGGATCTGCATGTCTTTGACGTTTTGGAGACAACGCTGGAAGAAAACCTGGCGATGATCGGCGAAAGCGTGGCCTACTGCAAACAGGCGGGCCGCGAAGTGATTTACGACGCCGAGCATTTCTTCGACGGATACAAGGCCAACCGGCAGCACGCGCTGGGGACCCTGCAGTCAGCCGCCGACGGCGGCGCCGACTGCGTGGTGCTGTGCGACACCAACGGCGGCAGCCTGCCCTGGGAGATAGAGCGGATCGTCAAAGAGGTGCAGGATCATCTGGGCAGCGAGGTTGCCGTCGGTATTCACACCCATGACGACGGCGGCTGCGGCGTGGCCAACTCCCTGGCTGGGATTCGCGCCGGGGCGGTGCAGGTGCAGGGTACCATCAATGGGTACGGTGAGCGGGTGGCCAATGCCAACCTGTGTTCGATCATCCCGGATCTGCAGCTGAAGATGGGCTACCAATGCCTGCCGGAGGCCAAGCTCAAAGGGCTGACCGAGCTCTCCCGCTACGTGGCCGAAGTGGCCAACCTTTCTCACGATGATCACCTGCCCTTCGTAGGCGCCAGCGCTTTCGCCCACAAAGGGGGCATTCATGTGGCCGCGATGCTGAAGAATCCGGAGAGCTACCAGCACATCGAGCCGACACTGGTGGGCAACCGGCAGCGCAGCGTGGTGTCAGAGCTGTCCGGGCGGGGCAACATCATCGACAAGGCCCGCCAGTTCAACCTGGAGACGGAAAGCCTGGATATCAACAAGGTGCTGACCGAGATCAAATCTCTGGAGTCCCAAGGGTTTACCTTTGAAGGCGCCGAGGCGTCGGTGGAGATGATGCTCCGCCGCACCCATCCGGCCTATGTGCCGCCGTTTGAGCTGATCGATTTCATGGTGCTGGTCCAGCGCCGCCGCGGCCGGGGGCTGATGGCGGAGGCGACCGTGAAAGTCCGGGTCGGCCCGAAAATCGTCCACAGTGCCGCCGAAGGCAACGGCCCTG
>JAHEEY010000363.1 GCA_024640485.1 Chloroflexota bacterium
ATGAGAATCGATCTTGGCGATGTGAATATCGACGTCGGGATGCGCCTTCTGCAGCACTTCGATGCCCTCAGGGGCAGCCAGCAGGCCGACGAATTTGATCCGTTTGGCGCCCCAATTCTTGAGGATATCGACTGTTGCCACAGCGGAGCCGCCGGTCGCCAGCATGGGGTCCAGCACCAGGCAGACCTGCACCGTGGGGGCGGTGGGCAGCCTGTTGTAGTAGGAGACCGGCTTCAAGGTCTTTTCGTCCCGGTAGAGGCCGATATGCCAAACTTCGGCGCCGGGCATCATCTCCCAGATGCCGTGGACCATACCCAGCCCGGCCCTCAGGATGGGCACCAGGCCGATGTTGTCCTGCAGTTCGCTGCCGGTGGTGCTGCCCATGGGGGTGTCAACTTCGAGGTCGCTGACAGATAGATCGGCGGTGGCTTCATAGGTGAGCAGCAGTGTAAGCTCTCTGACCAGCTCCCGGAATTTCTTTGGCTTTGTCGTTGCTTTGCGCAGCAGGGTCAACTTGTGCTTGACCAGGGGATGTTGTGATTCTTGAACCATTTCGTTACACCTCCAGATACGGTTGGCACCCATTTTACCCGACCGCATGCGATTCGCGTACCGCAATTTTGCGAATACGCATTCGCCGGGAGTTAGCGTATAATCTCATGCAAAGTGAAGCAAGGCAACCAAAGTATGCTCGACGACAATCCCACTCCAAAACGGCAGATATCACCCAAGAAAAGCAGCGACGATCAAGGGTTGGAAGGGCTGATCCGGCCGCAGAAGTTGGCTGAATTCATCGGCCAGGAACGGCTGAAAAGCAATCTCTCCATCTTGATCGAAGCGGCCCAGGTCCGGGGCGAAGCGCTGGACCACGTGCTGTTCCACGGCCCCCCAGGGCTGGGCAAGACCACCCTGGCCCATGTGGTGGGCAATGAGATGAACGTCAATGTGCGCATCACCGCCGGTCCGGCGGTGGAGCGCGCCGGCGATCTGGCGGCGATCCTGACCAACCTGCGGGCCGGCGACATCCTGTTCATCGACGAGGTCCACCGGCTGGGGCGGGCGGTGGAAGAGATCCTCTACCCGGCGATGGAAGATTTCGTGCTGGACATCATCGTCGGCAAAGGGCCAGGGGCCAAGAATGTGCGCTTGAAGCTGCCCCATTTCACGGTCATCGGCGCCACCACCCGGCTGGCGATGCTGACGTCGCCGCTGCGGGCCCGGTTCGGGGCGTCGTACCGGATGGATTTCTACGAACAGCCGGCGATGGAGACCATCGTCACCCGCGGCGCCGGCATCTTAGGGGTGTCTATCGAGGATGAAGGCGCCGCTGAAATCGCCCGCCGCGCCCGGGGCACCCCGCGGGTAGCGCTGCGGCTGCTGCGGCGGGTGCGTGATTACGCCCAGGTGCGCGCCGAAGGGGATATCACCTGGGAAACGGCGATGGCGGCATTGGACCTGCTGGAGATCGACAACCTGGGGCTGGACGACCTGGACCGGCGGGTATTGTCGGCGATCATCGAGAAGTTCGGCGGCGGCCCGGTGGGGCTGGACACCATCGGCGCCTCGATCAGCGAAGAGTCGGACACCATCATGGATGTGGTGGAGCCGTACCTGCTGCAGCTGGGCTTCCTGGAACGGACCGCCCGGGGGCGGATCGCCACCCCCCACGCCTTCGAGCATATGGGCATCCCCATGGACCCCAACCGGGGGGCCAACCAGCCGACCTTATTCGGCGACAACAACAGCGAGTAACCGGGGCGAACCATTATGGTTGAATTTGGACGGCTGCTGATTATCGTGGGACTGGTCATCGCCGCTGCCGGGCTGGCGGTGATCATGGCGGTGCGCTATTTTCCCTGGCTGGGCAACCTGCCCGGCGATTTCCGCATCGAGACGGAAAACGCCCGCATCTATTTCCCCCTGGTGACCATGCTGCTGATCAGCTTCCTGGGCAGCATTTTGCTGAATATCGTCATCCGCATTTTCCACAAGTAGGAAGGGCTCATGCCGGTCATCCTGGACCCGGAAGGGAACGAAGGGCGGTATTTGGACAAGATTGCCGGCTCGCTGGCGGGCAAGCGGGTGCTGGAGATCGGCTGCGGCGAAGGGCGGCTCAGCTGGGATCTGGCCAGGAAAGCGGACTATCTGGTGGCCATCGACCCCGACGCCGACGACATCGCTGCCGCCCAGGCAGCGATCCCCCTGGAATTGGCCGGCAAAATCGAGTTCCAGACGACCTCGCTGGAGCAATTCTCTTCCCCATACCCATTTGACACCGCGGTGCTCTCCTGGTCTTTTTGATGAATGGATCCAGAGAGCATGGTCGATGCTCTAAAGCAGATACACCGGCTGCTGCGCCCTGGCGGGCGGCTGGTGGACATCCACCCCACCGACGACACCCATGACATTCTGGTCCGGCTGGGCAGCAGCGAACATCTGGCTGGCTGGCTGCGGGAAGCCAACGATTACCTGGATTATCGGCAGGCCACCGACGCCCTTCACCAGGCGGTCAGCCTGGGCTATTTCAAGCTGACCCGTCAGCGGGAGTTCTTCTACGAATACTGCGCCGATTCCGTCGACTCGCTGAAGGAGTATCTGGCGGAAAATTGGAAGGGGTCGACGGTCGACGACCGGGTGGCTGCCAGCGTGGAAGAGCTGATGCGCTCGCTGGAGCCCAACCAGATGTGCGTCCTGAGGGTGCCGGTGTTCATCGCCCGGCTGAAGGCGCTGCCCCTGCCGGCAGCGGAGAGCGGCTGACCCCGGCGCGGCCAGTTGCCCCACCCCGGCGACAGGCTAAAATAGGGGCATATGAAAACCCTTGATTTTAACTACACGCTCCCCCAGGAGCTTATCGCCCAGACCCCCTTGGCGCAGCGGGACAGCTCGCGGCTGATGGTGGTTGATCGGGCCGACGGGTCTATCCACCATCAAACCTTCAGCAGCATCCTCGACGAACTGAAACGGGGCGACGTGCTGGTAGCCAACAACAGCCGGGTGATCCCGGCCCGCCTGTTCGGCAAGAAGCCCACCGGCGGCAAAGCGGAGCTGCTGCTGCTGGAGCGGCTGGACGACCACCGCTGGAAAGCGCTGGTGGGCGGTAAGAAATTGGGGCCGGGGTCGCTGATCCATATTGACGGGCAGGACGGCGGCGAGAGCGGCTATACCGCCGAGGTGATTGAGACGCTGGACGGCCCGCAGCGGCTGGTGCAGTTCAATCTGCCGGTGGACGACGCCCTATACGAATTCGGCCACACCCCGCTGCCCCCTTATATCCACGAGAAACTGGACGACGCCGAGCGGTACCAGACGGTCTATTCCCGTCCGGAAGGGTCGGCGGCGGCCCCCACTGCCGGGCTGCACTTCACCCCCGATCTGCTCTTCGCCCTGCGGGAAAAAGGGGTCATCCTGGAAATGGTCACCCTGCACGTGGGGCTGGACACCTTCAAGCCGGTTGAGGCGGAAGATGTTGAAGGGCACATCATCCACAAAGAGTGGGCTTCCCTCTCCCCGGAGACGGCCCGGCGGATCAATGAGGCTAAACTGGCTGGCGGACGGCTGGTGGCGGTGGGCACCACCGCGGTGCGCACCCTGGAGACCGGGGCGCTGCGCTCCGCCGGCATCAGCGGCAGCCTGCAGGACATCAGCCAGCGGGACGCTGCCGGCGAGACCAGCAACATGTGCCCCTGGAAGCCGGTGGCGGCTTTTGAAGGCAGCACCGACTTGTTCATCCACCCCGGGTATAAATTCCGGGCGGTCGACATGATGATCTCCAATTTCCACCTGCCCCAATCCAGCCTGCTGATGCTGGTCTCCAGCTTCGCGGGCCACGACTTAATGAAGCAAGCGTACCAGGTCGCCGTGGATGAGCGGTACCGTTTCTTCTCCTTCGGCGACGCCATGCTGATCAAATAGCGCGGCGGTCGAAAAACCTTGACAGGTCGGCTGGCGGGTAGGATTTACCCGACAGCCGTATTTCCATAGTTCACCACAACGGCGCATCGAACCGGCATCCCCCATCTGGGCGGCTGCCGGTCCGGCGCCCCCGTTTAAGGAGTTCGCGATGCGTAAATTCGCCGTGTTGGCGCTGATCCTGTTCCTGCTGCCGCTGGCTGCCTGCCGAGAGGAAGCGCCGGCAGCTACCGCGGTGCCGGAGGCCAGCCCTGCCGCGACCGAGGCGGCAGCTGAGCCCACCGCGGCGCCGGAAATCATCCCCACCGAAGCGCCGCCAGTAGCGACGGCGATCCCGGAAGTGGAAGTCGCCCCGCCGGCGGCGGATGAGGCGCCGATCTATCTAGCGATCATCTGGCACCAGCACCAGCCGGTCTATTTCAAGGACCCGGAAACGGGGCTGTACGCCAAGCCGTGGGTGCGGGTCCACGCCACCAAGGATTACGTCGATATGGCTGCCATGCTGGAAGGGTACCCGGAGGTGCATGCCACCTTCAACCTGACCCCCAGCCTGCTGCGCCAGCTGGAAGATTTCAGCGGCGGCGCCCGGGACGTCTACTGGCAGCTGGCGGAAATCCCCGCCGAACAGCTGACCGATGGGGAAAAGCAGTTCATCCTGGACCGCTTCTTTGACACCAACCGGGGCATCATCAGCCGCTTCCCCCGCTACCAGCAGCTGCTGGCGCTGCGCGACGGCAGCGCCGATCCCATGGCGGCATTCAGCAGTCAGGATTTCCTGGACCTGCAGATCTGGTTCAACCTGGCCTGGGTCGATCCCGACTGGCTGTCCCAGGAGCCGCTGGCCTCATTGGTGGCCCAGGGCAGCGATTTCCAGGAATCTGATAAAGCTATCCTGTTCGGCGAGCATCTGCGGCTGATCAACCAGGTGATCCCGATCCACCGCAAACTGCAGGACGCCGGGCAGATCGAAGTGACCATGACCCCCTTCGCCCATCCCATCCTGCCGCTGCTGGT
>JAHEEY010000364.1 GCA_024640485.1 Chloroflexota bacterium
AGAGCAAGCGCCTTTTCAACTGCTTCAGTACCGGTGGACGCTTCGCCGACGACGGTAACGCCAGGTTTGGCGTCGAACAGTGCGATCAGCCCTTTGCGCACGATTGCATGATCATCGGCGATCAAAATCTTAATAGGTTCCACGATCATAGTTGTCCTTCTTCTGCAGCTTGAAAAGCTGGTCCGGCTGGATTACGCCGCCAAAAATTGGAAATGGATGACGGTTCCTTGTCCTACGCCTGACCTAATATCTATGGATGACCCCAATTTCTTGGCGCGCTCTTTCATGATGCCCAGCCCCATGCCGCCTCTCTTTGCCGCCAGTTCAACGTCAAAGCCATCGCCATCGTCAATGATCTCCATTTCAATCATATCGCCATTCTGTATGATTTTCACATCGATTGCGTTGGCATTGGCATGTTTCAAGGCATTGTTCAGCCCTTCTTGGGCGATGAAATAGAGCGTTTCCTCCAGGGCAGGATCCAGCGGATCGTCCAGGTCGAGGATCAGCCGAGTTTTGACGCCAGCACGTCCTTCAACGGCATCCAGCCTGTAGCGCAGCGCCTCAACCAGCCCCTCATTTATTCGAGTGGCGGTTCGCAGCTCATACAGCATCAACCTCATTTCCTTAAGCGCTTGATGGGCCGTGTCATCAATGTCCTCCAAATGTCTGCGAACCAGATCAAGCTTGCCGTCCCTTTCGCGCTCTAGCGCCGCTTCTGCGAACAGAATCAGGCTGTATAGCGCTTGCGAAACCGAATCGTGAAGTTCGCGGGCCAGCCGTTCTCGTTCCTCCATGACTGCCAGCTGCTCAGCTTTCTTTCGAAGACGATCATTTTCGATAGCAACAGAGATATGGTCGGCAATGGAGATGAGTAGCGCTGACTGCTCAGCCCCCAGGCTGTACTCTGGAATCCCATAGACGCTGAGCACCCCAAGTGCCTTGCCACCACTCCTCATGGGAACCGCGATGAATCCCTTGAACTCGCTCGCTGGGGTGGATTCAAGATAACTGGCCACGTCAACCGGGTCAACGATCAAGCGCGGCTCTTCTGTCTGAAAGACCTGGCCGATAATGCCGCCTTGGACGGTCTGGGCTGAAAGGAACTTCTCGATCTCCGAACTTAATCCGGCGCCGGCGATCAAGTCAAATGATTCTGTGGTTGCACTTGGCAGCTGAATCGCGCCGGCCCGACAGCCTAGGGCTTGCAGCGTCTTGCTCAGTACCAGTTCCAGGATTATCTGCAGGTCAAGGTATCGGCTGGCTGTCGCGGTCACCTCATAAAGCGCTGACAATTCTCGTGTCCGCTCGAATACCCGTTTTCCCAGATCTCCCGCATGCTGCTGAACCTGCTTCATAAGCCGTTCGTTTTCCTGACGCGATTTGATTTCCGCTTCCTGCAGCAGCGCATTCTGGATGGCAATCGCTAGCGGCGCCGCAATCTCCAAGGCAATCTCAACGTCCTCAGCAACGAATGGGGCGCCGTCAGTAATAATGGTCAGGGCGCCAATTAATTCTCGCTTGGCCTGAAGCGGGACGCTGAGCATCTCCCGAGCGCCAAAGCTTGCAAGCTGTTCGCGCAAATCTGCTGAGTGCGTGGCTGCTGTCAGGTCGCTAAGGAAGCTGTCGCCACGCTGCAGCACCCGTATCCTTTCCCAATTGGTGATCGGTCTCATTTCGCCGAACTTATTGTCAACCGGCATGGTGGCATGGACGGAGATACTGCTGGTTTCCAGGTCGAAGAACTCTACAGCCGCTAGTCTTGCCGGCAGCAGCCGCGGAATGTAGCTCAATGTGGAATTGAGAATGGCTTGAAGGGATCGAGTCCCTAGGAACTCCTGGTCCATCTGCCGCATCAGCTGCAGTCGTTTGGAATACCGGAAGATGTCGGCCTCAGCCTGCTTGCGGCTGCTGATATCTTTGGAGATGCCCAGGACCTTGTCGACAATTCCAGCCTTGTTTCGAAGCGGCTGCAAGTTAGATTCCCGCCATTGATACTTCCCCCGGATCAGGACTCTGACTTCTTCAGTTATCGGCAGTACGGTGTCAATCACCTTTCTGATTGAGACAAAATGCGCATCGGCAAGATCTTTTGGCAGAAATTCCCATAGCGTGCAGGGAATGTCGCCTTCCGATGTGCCGGTCAATTCCAACGAGCTCCTGTTCATGAAAAGAATTAACCCGTCCGCATCTACGATGTAGATCGCTTCTGCCGCACTCTCCACCAATGTGCGGTATTTCTCCTCAGACTGGCGCAGCTTGTCCTGCAAATCATGGAAAGCCTGGTTGTATGCCAGCTGGATCTCTTCCTGCTCTAACAGGATTGTCCCTTGAGATTGCTTCTGAAATCCATTGGTATATTGCCCCAGAAGTGCGGCGATGCGTGTGCCGCAATCGGGGATAGCGTGGAGATCATGTAGGGATGGCAGCCGAATGGAGAGCAGTTCCAAGGTCCGTCCCAATACATCGGAACTTACCATCTGAATCTGGGCCAGCTCACTACCGAGATCCCAGGCTGGTTCCGGTGAGAATGGGGTAGACCAGAGAATTTCCACGAAGGCGGCCAGTGATCGCTGCACCACTTCTTTGATCGCAGACGTGCCATTTGGTAAGAAGGCAGCGTCAGCGATCGCCAGGTGCCATTCGTCTCCTATCTGGGCCAGTTGGCTGCGCAGTTTGTCGTTTCGATCCGGGGAGTCAGTCACGATATCCTTTGATCTGTCTAATGATCACGCTTTTGGTATCAACTTATCGAGAGCGACCGATGCCGCACTATTTCAAGCTGTGTCCAGGTTCCTCAAGCAAGGGGTCGTCATTGATTCCGGCTGCCAAAGGGGTAAGTGGATTACACCGGATTCGACGATTTCAGAACAATATGCTGAACGATCCACTCCTCAACTTCGCATTATACAGCAATGTATTTCATTGTCGTGAAAATCGCAGATGAGCAGCGCTTGCTGTCTCTTGACACCATGATGCCCATCAGTAAAATTGATATAAAGTATCAATAAGAGAATACTAGAGGAATACTGGCTATTGATGAGAAGGTTTAGAGGAAAAGCAGCTGCATTTGCAGTCATTGCCGCGTGCGCCCTTTCTTCAGGGTGCACGGAGTCCGGCGTTGCTGACCACATCAGCGGAAATCTCCAGCCATCGACAGGGGATGGCGTTTTGCAGCTGCCCCAAATTCAACCTGTCGCGCTGCCGCCTGGAGAGCCGCTTTCGGTGGTCGCTTCAACCAGCATCATAGGTGACGTCGTGGCCCAGGTGGGTAGGGACAGCATTGAGCTGACCACCCTGATGATGCCCGGTCAAGATCCCCACGGATTTGAGCCCACTTCGTCGGATATGATCGCCGTTTCCCGCGCCCACATCGCTTTCGTCAATGGCTGGGATCTGGAGGCTGGTCTGATCGGACTAATCAAGAGTGTCAGCGACGACATTGTGATGGTGCCTGTTTCCGCATCCGTCCAGCCCATTCGCCACGGAACCACCAGCGATCCCCATGTTTGGATGGACCCGGCCAATGTCATGCGCTGGACAGAAAACGTGCAAACGATCTTGAGCGCCCTGGATCCCCAAAATCATGATGCCTACCGCCGTAACGCAGACCGGTACCTTCAAGAGCTGGCCCAGCTTGACCAATACCTTGAAGAACAATCGGCTGCAATTCCCCAAGATCGGCGCAAACTGGTGACGAACCACGATTCCCTTGGCTATCTTGAGGCTCGATACGGATTCGAGGTCATCGCTACGGTGATACCTGCCGCAGACCCCTTGGCGGAGCCTTCCGCTCGCGCCTTGGGAGAGCTGGTTCAGCTGATGAGATCGGCCGGTTTGTGTACCATATATGCGGAGAGTTCGGCAAATGTCCAGTTGGCCCAAGCCGCTGCGGCTGAACTCGATTCCTGCGGTTCCGTCCAGGTCATTCAGCTCTATACAGGCGCGATTGGCCCGCCCGGAAGCGGCGCTGACAGCTATATTGGCATGATGCGGTCAAACATGGATGCTATTGTGGGTGGACAGGCGCATGAGTAACAGCGGTCACATCAGTAGAAAACGAGGGGTCGCTCATCAGACGGCGTCTCCGACCCTTGAACTCAAACGGGTTTCCGTGGCTTATGTTTCTGGTGCCAGCAGCGGTCTGACCCTTCGGGGGGCTCAGCATGCTGTTGAGCGATACGCCTTGGAGGATATTTCCTTAAAAGTTGGGGCTGGGGATCGAGTCGCGGTGGTGGGCCCTAACGGCGCTGGCAAGAGCACCTTGCTCGGTCTGGTGGTGGGGACAGTGAAGCCCAGTACCGGACAAGTCAACGTCTATGGCCACGGCCCCACAGGCCACACTTGCATCGCCTATGTCCCCCAAAGAAGCCGGATTGATTGGACCTTCCCGGTGACGGTCAAGGATGTGGTCATGATGGGCAGGGTTGCTCAGATTGGGATGTTTCGGTGGCCTGGGAGGCGAGACCATGCCATTGTCCGCGCCTGCCTGGAAAAAGTGAACGCGCTTCACTTGATGCAAGAGCAGATAGGAGAGCTGTCCGGCGGACAGCAGCAGCGCATATTTATCGCCAGAGCATTGGCTCAGGAAGCGGAGCTGCTGCTGATGGATGAACCGCTCACCGGCCTGGACGCGCCCAGCCGTGACGCCATCTTTGAAATCCTGGACCGTCTTCAAAGCGAAGGGGTCACCGTGTTGGTGGCTACCCATGACCTAAAGATGGCTGCTGCCCGCTTTGATCAGATCATGCTGCTGAATCGCCGGATTGTGGCCTACGGTTCGCCGGCCACGGTGCTGAATCCTGAAAACCTGTTGACCGCTTATGGCGGCGGAGAGATGGTTGTTTCCGAATCCCCTGCCAAGTCGAAGAGTGCAGCTGAATAACGTATGATGACATTATTTGACTGGAT
>JAHEEY010000365.1 GCA_024640485.1 Chloroflexota bacterium
TCAGGAATGTCCTGGGCTTTCTGAGTGACCGCGAACGTGAAGTGCTGGAAATGCGTTTTGGCCTAAATGACGGTAAAGATCATACCTTGGAAGAGGTGGGGCGGAGTTTTGGAGTCACCCGGGAGAGAATCCGCCAAATTGAGGCAAAGGCGCTGCGGAAACTGCGGCACCCCAGTCGCAGCAAGTCATTGCGTGATTATCTGAGCTGACCTCCGGTTCAACGCCCTCTTTCTTCTCTCAAAAGGGCGTCAAAATTCGATCGAAAATCCCCTCATAAATCCCTGCAAAAGCAAGCGCCTGCGGTGTTGCCCATGGATATTGCTTGTGATAGAATGCACAGCCGTAACTGAAATCTGAAAACCTCAGGATGATGTAACCATTATTATGGAAAATCAAATATTAGTTGATTATCTTCCCCTGGCGGTCTTGTTGCTGATTGCCGTCATTATTGCCGTTATTATCCCAGTGCTTTCGCTAAACCTGGGTCCTAAACGGCCGACTGCGAGAAAACAAGCCCCTTACGAGTCAGGTATGACGCCGATTGGCGAAGCACAACGCCGATTCCCGGTGAAGTTCTACCGGATCGCGGTGCTGTTCATTTTGTTTGACGTTGACATCATTTTGCTGGTGCCATGGGCAGTGTCTTTCAGAGAACTGGGCTACTATGGCTTAGTCGCCATGCTGATTTTTATGGCGGTCTTCATCATTGGTGATGTCTGGGTCTGGAAGAAAGGGATATTGGAATGGGAATAGAGCAGAAATTAGGGACGATGGGGGTTGTTACTCACCGTCTTGAAGACCTTGTGAACTGGGGCCGGACCAATGCCATGTGGCCGTTGGGTTTTGGCCTCGCTTGCTGTGCAATTGAAATGATGGCGGCTCAAGGCGCTCATTTCGACATGTCGAGATTTGGCATGGAATTGATGCGGCCCTCCCCTCGTCAAGCAGATTTGATGATTGTTGCTGGGCGAGTTTCCCGAAAAATGGCCCCTGTGGTCCGCCGCCTCTATGATCAGATGTCAGAGCCTAAATGGGTTGTCGCCATGGGTGACTGTGCCTCTTGCGGCGGCGTATTCAACAATTACGCCATCGTTCAGGGTGTCGATGAAATCGTGCCAGTTGACGTATACGTTGCCGGCTGCCCGCCCCGTCCTGAGGCGCTTATTGACGGCATCATGACCTTGCATGAGAAAATACGAAGTGAGCAACTAAAGGATTGGGCCTAATGAATCTGGATCAGCTTGCTGTTGACAAGATCCGTGCGGCTTTCCCTGAAGCCATCGAAGAAGTCATCGACCACCGCGGGGAACGCACCCTAGTAATCCAGTCGCCGCAGATCGTCAAGGTCTGCGAACTGCTGAAAGATGATTCGGAACTGCGCTATGACTTCCTGATGGATGTAGTCGCAGATGATATGCTCCCCGATTCCCCCCGATTTGCCGTAAATTACCATCTCTACTCAATTCCCAACAGCCATCAACTGCGCCTGCGGGTGCAGGTCGAGGATCCTGAGAAAGGGCCGGCCACGGTAGCCCCTGTATGGTCTATCGCTACCTGGTTGGAAGCCGAAGTGTGGGATTTGATGGGTATTCGCTTCAAGGACAACAAAGGACTGCGCCGGCTCTTCATGCCCGAAGATTGGCAAGGGCATCCTCTTCGAAAAGATTATCCGCTTGGATACGAGGAAGTACAGTTCTCCTTTAGCTTGGATGAGATTGGCAAGAAGAAACCATTTGCGGAAGAGTGAGCAGTTTGATCTCCCGCCGAGGGTGGTCAATTACAAATACGTGAAGTTGAGACGATTATGACCATAGCTGCTGGTAGTGACACAATTCAAGAATTAACCGTTGAAGAGTTGCGGGCAAAAGTTGGCACCGGCATGGAGATCAGTGATCCTGAAGAAAACATGCTCTTGAGCATGGGGCCTCAGCATCCAAGTACCCATGGCGTTCTCCGACTGCTGCTGGAACTTGACGGCGAGACCATCGTCAATATGGCACCGGATATCGGCTTCCTGCACACCGGTATTGAGAAGACCGTTGAATCAAAGAAGTACTTGCAGGGGCTGGTGTTGACGGATCGGATGGATTATTTGTCGCCCATGTCTAACAACTTGGGCTACATCTTGGCCATTGAAAAGCTGTTCGGTGTCGAAGCGACGCCGCGGGCCCAGGTTATTCGGGTCATTCTCAGCGAACTGGCCCGCGTTGCCAGCCATCTGGTCTGGCTGGGAACACATGCGATTGATCTGGCAGCCATGTCGGTGTTCCTCTATTGCTTCCGCGAGCGGGAGTATATCCTGGACCTGTTTGAAATGGTTTCCGGTCAGCGCATGATGGGCAGCTACTTCCGCCCTGGCGGTCTGTGGCGAGATATCCCTGAAGATTTTGAGCCAGCTGTTCGCCAGTTCCTGGACTTCTTCCCGACTCGTATCGCCGATTATGAAGCGCTGCTGAAGAGAAACCCGATCTGGTTGAAGCGGACCAAAGGTGTCGGCGTCATCTCCGGTGAAGATGCTGTTGATTGGGGAATGACCGGGCCAAGCCTCCGCGGCTCAGGTGTTGGGCTGGACATGCGCAAAACTCAGCCGTACTCTGGCTACGAGCAGTACGATTTTGATGTGCCGGTGGGCACCGATGGTGATGTCTACTCCCGTTATCGCTGCCGTATTGAAGAGTTTACCCAGAGCTTGCGGATCATTGAGCAGGCGTTGGATAAGCTCCCTGGTGGCCCTGTCAATATTGACGACCGAAAAATTGTGCCGCCGCCTCGGGCAGAACTGGGCCAGAGTATGGAAGCGGTGATTCATCATTTCAAGCTGTGGACTGAAGGGCTGAAGCCGCCTGTGGGTTTCGTATCACAAGTTGTCGAGTCGCCCCGCGGGCTGTTCATCTGCTATTTGCGCAGTGATGGCACCGCCATGCCGGCAAGGGCTCATTTCCGCACCCCGTCCTATGTGAATTTGGCCTCCCTGCCGCAGATGTCCAAGGGGCTGTTTGTGGCAGACGCAGTGGCCATTATTGGATCGATTGATATCGTTCTGGGTGAAATCGATAGATAGAAACGCGATCTGCCTGACTCCGTCCTGCTGAGGCAGCTTCCGGAATCCGCAGTCGATAAAATTGGAGAGTACGTTGATCGCTGAAAAGTACGCTGAAGAGATAAAGGGAATAATCGCCCGATTTCCAAACAAGAAATCGGCGGTTCTACCTCTCATGCATCTGGCCCAGCATGAATACGGCTACATGAGCCAGGAAGCTATGAGAGAGGTTGCTGAGATTTTGGATCTGGATCCCACCCAGGTGCTTTCCCTGTCGGGCTTCTACTCATTGTATTATGAGGAACCGGTTGGGAAATATGTGATGGAGATCTGCAATGACTTGGCTTGCGCACTGCGCGGCGCGGATCAATTCGTTGACATGGCCTGTCGCAAGCTGGACACAACCGTGGACGCCACCACCGAAGATGGTCTCTTCACCATCAAGACGGTCATGTGCCTGGGAGCCTGTGATCGGGCGCCTATGCTCCAATGCAATCTGAAATTTGAAGAGAACTTGGATGAAGGGAAGTTTGATCAGCTGCTGGCCCGCCTGAGGGAAGAGGCCGTTTCTGAGCAAAAGTCACCGTCGATTGTTGAAAAAATCGTCGCTTACGCGAAATAAAGTTGAGAGCATCGCGTTTGTGATGGTCACTGAATGGAATTGGGGTTAAACGATGGCACATATTTTGCTTCGTCACCGCGAAATCGAAAATCTGCACAAGCTGGATGTTTACCAGGCCAATGGCGGCTATGAAGGCTTCAAGAAAGCATTGACTGAAATGACGACTGATGAAGTCATTAACGTTGTTCGCAGCTCAAATTTGCGCGGCCGGGGTGGGGCGGGTTTTCCTTGCGGTGTGAAATGGGGATTCATCCCCAAAGGCCCGGGTGAGAAGTACGTGGTGATTAACACGGACGAATCTGAAACCGGCACCTTCAAGGACAGAGAGCTTTCCGAATTGAATCCGCATCAAGTCATCGAGGGGGCGTTGATCGCCGCTTACGCGATTGGTGCCAAGGTCATTTACAACTACTTCCGCGGCGAGTTCATGGATGCCTCGTATGCCTTCCATGACGCTTTGAAGGAGTGTTATGCTGCCGGACTGTTGGGTAAGAATATCCTTGGTTCGGATTTCAGCTGCGATTTCTATATTCACTTCGGGGCCGGCGCTTATATCTGCGGTGAAGAGACTGCGTTGATCAAGTCGCTGGAAGGTGAGCTCGGTCAGCCATGGTCGAAACCGCCGTTTCCCGCCATCGAAGGTCTTTTCAGCAAGCCAACCGTGGTAAACAATACCGAGACCTTGGCCAACGTGCCTCCCATCATTGTCAATGGGGCTGAGTGGTATACCAGCATGGGGACGGAGGCCAGCCCTGGCGTGAAAATCGTTTGCTTGAGCGGCCATATCAACAAGCCGGGGAACTACGAGGTTGAACTTGGGACCTCGTATCGCGACATCATCTTCGACGAGAAATATGGCGGCGGTATTCCCAACGGCAGATCCTTCAAGGCATTGCTGCCCAGCGGCGGCTCCGGCCCGGTGATTACCGACGATGCCCTGGACGCCCCGATGACCTATGAAGGGTTGACACCCCATGGGTCTGTTATGGGCTCGGCCTCCCTTATCGTGATGGATGATTCCACCGATATGGTTTGGGCTGCCATGAAGATGATTCATTTCTTCAAACATGAATCATGCGGTAAGTGCACCCCCTGCCGGGAAGGCACATTTTGGATGGACCGTGTGCTGTCCCGTATCTACCACGGTCAAGGGACGACTCGGGACGTTGAAGTGCTGGAAAGCGTTGCCCAACAAATCAAGGGCAAGACGTTGTGCGCCTTGGGTGAGTTTGCCGTCAGC
>JAHEEY010000366.1 GCA_024640485.1 Chloroflexota bacterium
TCTCTGCCGGGATCGGATTGGTGTACCTGGTTCTCTACACATACCAGCTCAAGATTCTTCCCCAGTTTGTCTACGACATCGTCACACTTCAGTTCGCTCCGATCTGGTTTCGGATCTTGCTACCCACGACTCTAGGCGCGGCGCTGCTGCTTATTGCGGTCAACCGCATCGGCACCAACCTATTGGCTCCCTTCATCCATCCTGAAGCCGATGTGGTTGAATCCTTGTATGATTTCAATATGCAGGGGCGCGGCCCTCACATCGTGGCCATCGGCGGCGGTACCGGCATGCCCAACCTGCTGCGAGGGTTGTCCAGCTACACCCGGAATATCACCGCCATCGTAACGGTCGCCGACGACGGCGGCAGCAGCGGCCGTCTGAGAAAGCAGTTGGGGCTGCTGCCGCCAGGCGATTTTCGCAACAATATCGCCGCGCTGTCACGAGATGAGGCGCTGATGACCCAACTCCTGCAGTACCGTTTTGGCGGATCTGTTTCAGGTGAAGGGTCCGAAGATCTTCAGGGGCATCCATTCGGCAATTTGCTGCTGGCGGCGCTTACCGGGATCGCCGGCAGCTTCGACGAAGCGCTGCTGACCGCCGAGCGGGTTTTAGCGATGCGGGGACGGGTGCTGCCCTCGACTCTGGATGACGTCACTCTGGTCGCCGATGTCACCGTAGACAGCGACGCGGGCCCAGTCACCATGCGGGTATCGGGCGAGTCGAACATCCCCAAATCCAGCGGGAAAGTGGAGACGGTCGCTCTGGAGCCAGCCGGCGTCAAGGCTTACCCCGCGGCGTTGAAGGCGATTCTCAAAGCAGACCTGGTTGTCATCGGCCCGGGCTCGCTGTATACCAGCATTCTGCCCAATTTGCTGGTGCCAGACTTATCCGATGCATTGAGATATACTAGGGCTAAGAAAGTCTATGTCAACAACCTGGCCACACAGCCGGGGGAGACGGACAATTATACGGTTGCCCAGCATGTAGAAGCTATCCTAAGGCATGTTCCTGCTGACTGTATCGACCTGGTGTTGGCTAATGACAATTTTTCGGTGCCCGCTGAAGTGGGCGGGGGCAAGACGGTATTCGTACAACTTGCTCCGCCGGCGGAAATCCGTATGATTACGGCTGATTTAGTAGATGAAGAACGGCCATGGCGTCACGACACGGGGAAGCTTGCCAGGGCGGTAATGAACCTTCTTCAGTGAAATGCTATTTGTCGCCAGAGGACATGACGTTCTTCTGGTTACAACCACTATTTCCCGGTATATAATTACATGCTGCCGCGCGATATGCGGCGGCAGCAATTTCAAATAAGGAGATACTTATGACTATCAAAGTAGGTATTAATGGTTTCGGCCGAATTGGCCGCCAAGTGTTCAAAGCCATTTACGAGAACTATCAAGGCGTCTTGGACGTGGAAGCGGTCAATGATCTGATGCCGGTAGAGACCAATGCCCACATGCTGAAATATGACTCAACTTACGGCCGTTTCCCCGGCAAGGTTGAGGTGCGCGATGGCGACATGTACATCGACGGTGAAATGCTGAAGAGCTACGCCGAGCGCGATCCCAGCCAACTGCCCTGGGGTGAGTTGGGTGTGGATATCGTTCTGGAATGCACCGGCATTTTCCGCGACCGTGAAAAAGCTGGCATGCACCTGAAAGCAGGCGCCAAGAAAGTGTTGATTTCCGCTCCCGGCAGCGACATCGACGGTACCTTTGTCTTGGGGGTCAATGAAGAGAGTTACGATCCGGCTACCCAGCACATCATCTCCAATGCCAGCTGCACCACCAACTGTCTGGCGCCGGCCGCCAAAGTATTGAACGACAATTTCGGCATCAAACGGGCGCTGATGACCACGATCCACGCGGTCACCAATGGCCAGAAGATCCTGGATATGGCCGCCAAAGATCTACGCCGTTCCCGTACTGCTCAGGCCAATATCATTCCTACCAGCACTGGGGCTGCCAAGGCTGTCGGATTGGTCCTGCCAGAGTTGGCCGGCAAGATCAACGGTATGGCATTCCGGGTTCCCACAGTCACGGTTTCAGTGGTTGACCTGACTGCCGACCTTGAGAGAAATGTGACTATCGAAGAGGTCAATCAGGCGTTCAAAGACGCCGCCGCCGGCAGCGGTTGGATGGGCAAGGTGCTGGACTACACTGACGAGCCGCTGGTCTCCAGCGACTTCATTGGTTATCCCTATTCCTCCACTGTCGATGGACTCGCCACCGATGTGATGGACGGCAATATGGTTAAGGTGGTCACCTGGTACGACAACGAATGGGGTTACGCCAGCCGCCTGGCAGATCTAGCGGCCTTTGTGGCTGACAAGCTGTAATCCGCTTTTATCCGACGTAATTGATATGAAACGTGATGCGTCCCAAGGGCTCGCATCACGTTTCATTTTTCTCTCATCTTATGCAACTTAAAGAATTAGAAGCTCGGATGCACGCCTTTGTGCGAAGCAAAGGGTGGTACGAGCCGGACTCGCCCAAGCCGCAGACGGCGCGGAATTTGGCGGCCTCGCTGGCCATTGAGTCCGCGGAAGTGCTGGAGCATTTTCAGTGGCGAGAGGCAGCGGTGGGCCAGGAAGCGTTAGCCGGCGAGCTGGCAGACGTGGCTCTGTACCTGCTGCAGCTGGCAAGTGTGTCAGGAATCGATCTGGAACAGGCGATTCTAGACAAGCTGGCTCTCAATCAGACCAGGGATTGGCCAACTCCATGAAGATCCTAGCGGTCAGTGATCGGGTGTTGGATCAGCTGTACTCCAGCAACGTGAGAAGCCGGTATCCAGACATTGACCTGGTAATCGGTTGTGGCGATCTTCCCTACTATTATCTGGAGTTTCTGATTTCAGCGCTGGACGTGCCGCTCTATTTCGTCAGAGGCAATCACGATCAGGGCCCGCAGTACACGGCAGACGGACGTACCCTGACCGATGTCCAGGGCGGTGTCGATCTGCACGGTCGTACGGCCAACTGCAAGGGCGTGCTGTTGGCGGGGCTGGAAGGTTCAATTCGCTACCGCCCGTACGCGAGTTTGATGTATAGTGAAGCTGAAATGCGACGGCATATTTGGGCATTGATTCCGCGGCTTTATTGGAATCGAATACGGCATGGGCGGTATTTGGATATCCTGGTCACCCATTCACCCCCTTTTGAAATTCACGACCGGCCCGACATCGCCCATACTGGTTTCAAAATCTTCCGGAATTTCATCAACTGGTTCAAGCCGAAATATATGATGCACGGGCATATTCATGTGTACCGCCAGGAAATCCCCAGGGTCACTGTATTTGGGCAGACCACGATTATTAATGTGTACCCAAACAGAATCGTGAACATTTAAGCCTGAAACGGGCAAACGGTTCACTGTTTTAACATCGCAGCGCTGCTGGACCAGGTGGAGGCGAGCTATGTCGGCAACTCGGAGCACGAAGATAGGCTGGACTGATGTCTTTGAGCCAGTGGGCGAGTACCTTCGACATCCTGTTCAGCTGTTCCGGAGCTACAGCCTCGATAACCTACGCCCTGACCTAGCCGCAGGAATCACTGTGGCGGTCATATTACTTCCCCAGGCAATCGCATTCAGTATGATCGCCGGACTGCCGCCGAAGATGGGGCTGTACGCGGCGGTGGTAGGCGCCCTAGCTGGAGCGCTGTGGGGCTCCTCCTATCAAATCCACACTGGCCCAACCAATGCCATCGCTCTCCTGGTCTTGTCGGCGCTGCACAGCGCTGAAATCAATTCCGAAGCAGAGCTGGTAGTCGCTGCCGGCGTTTTGGCGGTTATGGTCGGCCTATTTCAGATGATCATGGGACTAGCCAGGCTGGGGGTGCTGATCAATTTCGTGTCCCATTCTGTGGTGGTGGGCTTCGCCACCGGTGCTGGCGTGCTCATCGCGGTGATGCAGATCAACCCGCTGTTGGGCATCAAATCGACAGCCAGCGGCCTGCTGCCGACGCTTGCCGGCCTGGCAACTTCGTTGGACCAGGTCCAACCGCACACGGCTGCCATCGGATTTGGTACCATCATCTTAATATTATTTCTGCGAGGGTTGAACAAGAAGATCCCCGCGGCGCTGATCAGCATGGTGGCGGCCTCTGCCGCCGTCTATCTTGGCAAGCTGGATCAAGCTGGGGTGGATGTAATCGGGCAGCTGCCCAAGGGGTTCCCGCCCTTTACCAAGCTGCCCCTGCTGGATCTGCATCTGGTTGGGCAGCTGTCTGTGGGCGCGCTGGCGGTCGGCGCCATCGGGTTGGTGCAGACGATGGCTGTGGGCCGGACCATCTCATCACAGACCCGGCAGCGGCTGAACAGCAATCAAGAGTTTGTGGGTCAGGGCATGGCCAATCTCGCCGCCGGCTTTTTCTCCGGTTTTCCGGTGTCCGGCTCATTCGCCCGCTCAGCGGTAAATTTTGGCTCTGGCGCGAAGAGCCCCTTCGCCGCTATCTTCTCGAGCATATTTGTCTTGATAGCCATCTTCTTTTTCGGTTCGATGGCGGCATTTCTGCCGCGGGCGGCATTGTCAGGAACACTTATCGTCATCGCAATCAACATGATCGACCGGGAAGAGCTGATCCGAATTTGGAGAGGGACCCGGGGCGACGCGATTATCATGATGGTGACCTTTGTGGGCACCCTGTTTCTGGACATTCAGTTTGCGGTTCTTGCCGGGATCATGTTTTCGTTCGCCCGATATATTATGCGTACCAGTGTTCCCAGGGTGCAGTATGTGCTGCCGGACGTCGACTACAATCACTTCCTTTACCAACCTGACAGAGAATCCTGCCCCCAGTTGGGCGTCGTGGAGATCCTGGGCGATCTCTATTTCGGGGCGGTCAATCATGTGGAAGATGAAATCCTGTCGCTGGC
>JAHEEY010000367.1 GCA_024640485.1 Chloroflexota bacterium
TTCGGTTGAATCTTGGCTCTGTCGTGTTTGGGCTGACGGCAGCCTGGCTGGTATTTTTGATCGGTCTACTGCTTATCAAGAAACCTATTCCGGCGCTCTTAGCTGCGGTCGCCTTCGGACTCTCTCCTACATTTTGGAGCCAGGCGATCGAGGCGGAAGTGTATGGGCTGCATGCGCTGATCATCGCCGCGGCACTTCTCCTGCTGATGAAAATGACCTTGGCTGGTTCAGCCCACGTGCGGGAGCGGCTCTTCCTGATAGTCGCTTTTTTGACAGGGATGGGACTCACCAACCATCTGACCACCGTCTTCGTGGTGCCTCCCGCCATATTGCTGCTGTTCCTCTTGGATGGCCCTAGCAGGCAGCCGCCCAGACGGCTGGTCGGGCTGCTGCTGAAGGGCGCCGCAGTGGGCGTCATTCCCCTGTCGATTTACGCCTATTTACCCATTCGCTGGCTGGCTGTGACCGGCGAAGCGATGGGCTTCCCCCGTTTCTTGGACTGGGTCGTCGGCGGGCGGTTCCAGGACGCCCTGCAGTGGGGAGCGTGGCTGCATGACCCAACCCGCTACCAAATCGTCGGCCGGCTGTTCCTGGACAATTGGGGCTGGCCGAGCCTGCTGCTGGCGCTGATTGGGCTTTGGTACTCCCTCAAGACAAACTGGCGGGCGGCGGCAGGGCTGCTGCTCACATGGGCTGGCTTCACTTTTTATGCCTTGAATTACTACGTGCCCGATCTGGCCGTATTTCTTATTCCGGCTCAGCTGGTGGTCGCTCTATTTTGGGCCGCTGGCGCAGCCGCCCTGCTTCATCTTGGCCGCGGGCGGCTTGCCCAACAGCCCCGAAACAGTGGCAAGATCGGAGCTGCCGGCACGCCCCAGGCAGGTGTGGTACTGCTGTTTTTCGTACCGGTACTTCTGCTGGCAGTCTCCAATTGGGCGAATGTCGACCAATCCGCTGACGATGGGATGACGGCATGGGGCACCGCGGTGCTCGAGCTGCCCTTGGCGCCGAACAGCGCCATTCTCGCCGACAGCGAGAAGATCGCCCCGCTATACTATCTGCAGCAATCGGAAGGGATCCGCCCAGATCTTGATATTATGGTGCTTCCAGACGAGGCCAGCTACCGGGCTGAATTGGACGCCAGAGTCGATGCCGGGCAGACTGTCTATCTGGCCCGCTTCCTGCCCGGACTTGAAGGAGTATATCATCTGCGTTCCGCCGGACCTTTGACCGAGGTGAGCCAAGCTGCTTTGACCACGCTTCCATCTGATGCAGTGGAGGCAAACATCTCATTCGATTCAGTCAGATTGGTGGGATATGGTGTACAACCGGTATCGCCGTTTGACTCTGAAAAGCTGGCCGCCACCCTTTATTGGCAGGCGGATGAACATGTTTCTGAGCTCCTGCAGGTGTATACGCGCCTTTCGGGGGAGAACCAACCGCAAGCATCCGGCGCCGTCACCGGCCAGCATGCCGCCAACAATTACTATCCTACCCTGGCCTGGCGCCCTGGGGAGATCGTGGCAGATTTCCATCAATTAGACCTGCCCATCGGCAGTAGGATACAACAGGCGCAGCTTGAGGTTGCTCTAGCGCCGCCGTTCAGCGCGGCAGGCGACCTGAACTGGCAGCCAGTTGCAGAGATCGAGATCCCGGCATCAAGAATGCGCAACCTGCCCCATAATGTGCGTGCCCAGATTGGCGGTTTCTTCGTGACCAGCATCAACTATCCTGAGCAAACGCGCCCGCAATCCGATCTGCCGGTGCTCCTTTCTGGCATCGCCGAGGACCCAGACATGCTGCAGTTGACCCTGGAGTCCACCGGCGGCAGCCGCGGCCTGGGCAGCGCCAGGCCCCCTGGCGAATCAGCGTTCAAAACGATGGAGCCGGTAATGTCATTCCGGCTGGTGGAAACAGAGTTGGCTAGCGGGCAGTACGCGATCACTGCAAGTGACGCTGACGGCGGAGGCTCGATATGCGGCTGGATGGCACCGCGGACAGCCGGCTGCGAGTTGGGCAGCGTTGAGATCAGCGGCGTGCCGCTGCCCGAAGGCGCCTATAATTTCGAGGATCAGTTTGCCCTCTTGAATATCAACGTGAACAGCCCGATATTGACGCCTGGGGGCGTGCTGGAGCTGGAACTGCAGTGGCAAAGTCTGCAGTCGATCGATGAGGATTACACTGTCTTTATCCAGGTGCTTGATGCCAGCGACGGCATCGTTGGGCAGATTGACTCCTGGCCGGTTCAAGGCACACGGCCGACCAGCCAGTGGGCAGTCGGGGAGCAGGTCTCCGATCCGTACCGGGTGCAGCTCAGCCAGGAGATGCCCCCGGGAGAATACCGGCTGCTGGTTGGCTGGTATTTATTAGGCAGCTTGAGGCGTCTGCCGCTGATCGATGCGGACGGTGCGGCCCTGGACGACAAGGTGGTCATCTCCGGGCTTCAGGTCCCTTAAGGAGCGGGATAGTACCGGTCAAGCCAGGAGAAAAGAGCCGTACCCAACAACCTGATCCTTCGGGCCGGCGGTATCGCCGCTGCTGCGAAGATCAACGGTGTGGACGCTCAGCCCCTTCTCTTTGGCCAGCAAAAGCAGACCTTGAATGCCGGCTCGCCCGCAAGCATCAGTCCGGCCAATCTCTTCAGGCCGCAGCCGCTCTATCGCGTCCGCGGTCGCCTGATCTCTCCCCCGCGCAGTTTGATAGGGAAGATAATGACTGAGATCAGAGCTGACGATTACAATCGTTTCGTCTCCACCCCACAAACGATCCAGCACATCGCGGACCTCCTCCATGGCGGCAGCCCCGACGACGATTGGTATGATGGAGAAGTTGGCCAGGATCATCTGTAGAAATGGTAAATGGACCTCCAGGCTGTGTTCGGCCGCGTGGGCATCATCGCGCAGCTCAACCTGGGGCATTTCAAGCAGAGAAGCGACCGCTTCCTTATCAACCGGCACCACGCCCAGAGGGGTCCGGTAGGCGGTCGAAGCGCCTACAGCAAGGCCGCGGATGGCCACGCGGTGGGCGGGGCCAATCAGAATGACTCGATGGACGCCAGCGGCGTTTTTCGCCAGTTGGGCATAGGCAGAGGCGGCCACCGGGCCAGAATAGATAAAGCCGGCGTGGGGGGCGATAATCGCTTTGGGCTTGGTCATTTCGCTAATCGGTGCTTGGTCTAGAAATCCGCGCACCATTGCCCGCAGCCTTTGGGGTTCTGCAGGGTAGAACTGACCGGCGACGGCCGGCGGACGAACAGTTTCCACAGCGACCTCCTTTCAATTTCAGATCGACTGTTTATCAACCAGGTTTCATCTGTTATCATACCATTAGCAGGGGGTTTCCAGGCTTGTGATTCTGGAAGCCGCCTATGGGCCCTTTGTCCGCCGGCAGGCGGGCGCGAATTTGGGTAATTGGGCCCCATATCCAGGGTATCTAGATACAGTATAGCAAGAGAGTTCGATGAATTACAGGCTCATCGCCCGCAGCAGCGGACGAAAAGTGATGTCCTCCACTAGAATGAGGAAACTGCGGGCCAACTGGCGAGACACTGTGGTGCTGCTGCGCGAATTCGGCTGGCCGCTGCTGCTGTTCGCATTGGCTATGGTCGGAGGCGGACTGCTCTACTTCAGTCTGGCCCGATCCAGCGGCCAGCCCTTGAGCGGAAGAGTTGAAGCGATCTACCTGGTTCTGTCGCTGACTTTTCTGCAGTCTCTGGGCGAATTCCCGGATATCTGGACATTGCAGCTCTTCTATTTCGTGATGCCGTTGATTGGCATCGGAATTTTGGCCCAAGGATTGGCAGATTTTGGGATTTTGTTCTTCAATCGTCGCGCTCGCGGTAAGGAGTGGGAAATGGCCGTTGCCTCTACATACAACAATCATATTGTCCTGATTGGGCTTGGACACCTGGGTTTCCGGGTGTTGACCCAACTGCAGCAGTTGGGCAAAGATGTGGTGGTCATTGAAATAGAGGGCAGAGCCGAACTGGTGACCCAGGCGCGGGACATGAGCACAACTGTGCTGCAGGACGACGGCAGCCACTTGCCTGCCCTGGAGGCTGCTGGCGTCGCCAGAGCGCGTACCATTGTAGTCTGTACCCAAAATGATAGTCTCAACCTGCAGATCGCCTTTAAGGCACGAAAGCTGAACCCTGACATCAAAGTGATACTGCGGATTTTTGATTTCGACTTCGCCAGTGCCCTTGAGGAACAATTCGGTTTCCGGGCTCTCAGCGCAACCGGCATGTCGGCTCCAATCTTCGCCGCCGCCGCAGCTGAAGTTGACATAACTCAGCCGATCACAGTGGAAGGAAAGGCGCTGAGTCTGGCAAGTGTTACCCTGGGGGCAAACTGCCGCATTCTCGACAGCACTCTGACCGATGTTGAGCAAACGTACGGCGTCAGTGTCGTGCTGCTGCGCCGCAACCATACCTCGGAGTTCCATCCAAACGGCGACCATTGCCTGGTCGACGGCGACGTCATGGCGGTGCTAGGCGGGCAGGATGATATCAGGCGACTGGTTAATGACGTTCAGCGCGTCAATTAGCAGTGAGAAGGCAGGTGCTTTGGGCTGATCAATCTCCCACACGATACAAAGTTAGAGGCAGGTGATGAAACAAGCGTTTGAGGCGACGCCCACCAAGTATTGGCACCGGCTGGCTGACGGCAGGGTCCAATGCGATCTGTGTCCCAGACAGTGCAAGTTAAATGAGGGCCAAAGAGGGCTCTGTTTTGTTCGCGGCTGCCAGGACCAACAGATCGCCTTGTTCACCTACGGCAGGTCCAGCGGCTTCTGCATCGATCCCATCGAGAAGAAGCCGCTGAATCACTTTCTTCCGGGCACGCCGGTTCTCTCTTTTGGTACCGCCGGCTG
>JAHEEY010000368.1 GCA_024640485.1 Chloroflexota bacterium
AGCGTACATCGCCGGCCTGGAACAGCTGGCAGCGTCCGGCGGTGATCTCAGCAAGGCCGCATCGGTGGCTTCCTTCTTCGTCAGCCGGGTAGATGCGGCTGTTGATAAGGCGCTGGGTGCCATTAGGAATCAAGATCTGCAGGGCAAGATCGCCATTGCCAACGCCAAAGTCGCTTACCAGCAGTTCGGCCAAATTTTCTCAGGGGCTCGTTGGGAAGCCTTGGCCGCTAAGGGCGCCCGGGTGCAGCGGCCGCTGTGGGCCAGCACCAGTACCAAGAACCCAGACTATCCCGATACCCTCTATGTCGATCAGCTCATCGGCAGCGACACGGTCAACACAGTGCCGCCGGCGACTTTGGACGCCTTCCGCGATCACGGGAAGGCGGCTTCGACCCTGAGCCAGGGAGCAGATCAGGCCGCGGCGCAGCTGGCCCGTTTGGCCGAGCTGGGCATCGATATAGACGCCATCACGCAGCAACTGCAAGACGACGGCGTGGCCGCCTTCGCCAACTCCTTCGTCTCACTGCTCGCCAGTGTCTCCCAAAAGCGAGACCGGCTGCTGGCTGCCGCTGGTCCGCAAGGCGCATTGGGCGGCTACCAGGCTGCCGTGGACCAGGCGTTGGCCGGCATGGCCCAGGATAACCTCATGCAGCGCATCTGGGATCGCGACCACACAGTTTGGCGCCCCGAGCCGGCAGAGATCAGCAACCGGCTCGGTTGGCTGGACATGCCCGAGGTGATGGCGGGCACCGTTGACCGCCTCGATGCCCTGGTGCAGACGCTGCAAACTGAAGGATATACCCAAGCCCTGCTCCTGGGCATGGGCGGCTCCAGCCTGGCCCCGGAAGTGTTCGATAGAACCTTCGGTGACAGCGAGACCGGCTTGATCTTGGAAGTGTTGGACAGCACCGATCCGGGCCGGGTGTTGGAACTTGAGGGTAAGCTGGATCTGGCCAAAACGCTGTTCATCGTCTCCACCAAATCGGGCGGCACCGTAGAGACCCTCTCCTTCTTCCAATATTTCTACAACAAGACAGCTGATGCCCTGGGCGTCGACGCGGCTGGCGACCATTTCATCGCTATCACAGACCCCGGCAGCAAGCTGGAAAAAATCGCCGCCCAATACCGTTTTCGAGAGACTTTCTTGAATGACCCCAATATCGGCGGCCGTTATTCAGTGCTCTCCTTCTTCGGCCTGGTGCCGGCGGCGTTGGTCGGCGTTGATGTTGCCCGGCTGCTGCAGCGGGCTAAGGCCGTCGCCGACAATTCACGCCTGAGCGCCGCCCCCGGCGGCGAGCGCAATCACAGCGCTTGGGTGGGGGCGGTGATGGGTGAGCTGGCCAAAGCGGGCCGGGACAAGGTGACCATCGTCGCTTCTGCGGCGGTGGAAAGCTTCGGTGATTGGGTGGAACAGCTGATCGCCGAGAGCACCGGCAAAGAAGGGAACGGCATTCTGCCGGTGGTGGGCGAGCCCCTTGGAGCGCCGTCCGTTTACGGGGATGACCGGCTGTTCGTCCATCTCTGTTTGGCCGGCGATCAAGGCCAAGATCAGGCATTGGCGGCTTTGACTGCCGCCGGCCATCCAGTGATCAAAATAGTTCTGAATGACCTCTATGACTTGGGCGGGCAGTTCTTCTTGTGGGAAATGGCAACCGCGGTGGCTGGCCATCTCATCGATATCCAACCCTTTGACCAGCCCAATGTCGAATCAGCCAAAGTATTGGCCCGGCAGATGGTGGATGCCTATATGGAAACGGGCAAATTACCAGCGGGCGAAACCACGGAAGCTACGCCTCAGCAGTTGGCCGCATTCCTTTCGAAGGCCGGCGCCGGCGACTACATCGCCCTCCACCTATATGTGCCGCCCACGGCCGAGACCGATCAGGCGCTGGCGGCTTTGCGCGTCCAGCTGCGAGACAAGTACAAGCTAGCAACCACTGTAGGATACGGCCCCCGATTCCTCCACTCAACAGGACAGCTGCACAAAGGGGATCGCGGGAACGGACTCTTTATCCAGATCACTTCTGATCCGGTAGTGGATGCCGGTATCCCTGATCAGGCCGGCCAACCGGCGTCCACCATGAGTTTTGGGGTGTTGGAGATGTCCCAGGCGTTGGGCGACGGCAAGGCGCTGCTGGACGGCGGCAGGCGGTTCATCCGCTTCCATGCCGGTACAGATGTGGTCGGTACAATCAAGCGGCTGACTGCCGGCTAGGCGAGACCTGGTGAGCCGCGGCACCCTATCATCCGACTGCCGCGGCAGCAAATGTAATCAATTACCATGATGAACCACATGACAGCCGGGACGGTTTGGGAAATCTGATCTAATCTCGGCTTCGTATAGTTGGGGGAAATGGCTGTGTCTGATATACAAGAGAGTTCGAGCGACTTGATGTCTGGTAACGGAGACGGAGTGTACAACGAGGCGATTGCCAAAGCAGTGCGTGAGATCCTGGTCCAGGTTGGGGAGGATGTCGATCGTGAAGGGCTGCGGCGTACGCCGCAGCGGGTGGCCCGGATGTACGACGAACTGCTGGCTGGCTACGCGGTCGACCCGGTGGCCCTGGTCAATGAAGCCTTATTCGACGTGGAATATGATGAAATGGTCGTGGTGAAGGACATCGAGTTCTTCAGCATGTGCGAGCATCACATGCTCCCCTTTTACGGCCGGGCCCATGTGGCCTACTGCCCCACAAAGAAGGTCATTGGCCTGTCGAAGATCCCCCGCATCGTGGAGATGTTCGCCCGCCGGCTGCAGGTGCAGGAACGGATGACCCAGCAGATCGCCAGGCTGCTGGATGAGGTGCTGCAGCCCATCGGTGTCGGCGTGGTCATCGAAGGTTCCCATATGTGCTCGATGATGCGCGGAGTGAAGAAAGAGCATGCCCGGATGGTCACCAGTGCCATGCTGGGTAACTTCAAGAGAAGTGCCGCGACCCGGAATGAATTTATGGAGCATTTGAGCAGGCCGACAACCACTCAATTTTAGTTGATCAGGGCAGAAGACGGCAGATGCAGCACGCTATCCGACAGCGGATTCCTGGGTAAGGGGCAAGCGAGGAAAGAGATGGCTGACCAATTGCCAACTAATATCGTCATATTTGGGGCGTCTGGTGATCTCACCTGGCGCAAGCTAATTCCGGCGTTGTTCAACTCGTTTCGCAAGGGGCGTTTGCCGGGCGAGCTGAATGTGGTTGGCTTTGCCCGCCGTCCGTGGAGCCACGACGAGTTCCGGGCCCGGCTGCTTGAGGGGGTGACCCAATTTGCTGCCGATGGTTACAATCCTGAGTTGTGGCAGCGCTTTGCCGCCCGCATCTGGTACGTTCAGGGAAATCTGGACAACAGTGACGATTATGCTGGGCTGGCGACCTTCCTGAGTGGACTCAGTGATGGGCCAACTAACCGGTTGTACTACTTCGCCACCGCCCCCGACTTTTTTGTCCCGATTGTGGAGCGGCTGGGCGCTGCTGGCCTGGCCATCGAAGATGGCGGCTGGCGCCACATTGTCGTCGAGAAACCATTTGGACGTGATTTGGTTTCGGCACAAGAGCTCAACCAGGCGATCCACACCGTATTCCAGGAGAGGCAGGTATATCGCATTGACCATTATCTAGGGAAGGAGACAGCCCAGAATATCCTCTTCTTCCGCTTCGCCAATACCATCTTCGAGCCAGTCTGGAACCGCAACTACGTCAATAATGTCCAGATCACCGTCGCTGAGGAGGTAGATGTGGGCCACCGGGCCGGCTATTACGACACCGCCGGCGTGGTCCGGGATATGTTCCAGAACCATCTGCTGCAGCTGCTCTCTTTGGTGGCGATGGAAGCCCCTTCTTCCTTCGAAGCCGATGCGGTCCGTAATGAAAAGTTCAAGCTTCTCAGCTCCATCCGCCCCATCAATCTGGCTGATACGGTTCGCGGTCAATATGACGGTTACTGTCAGGTGGAAGGGGTAGCTGAAGGGTCACAAACCGCCACCTATGCCGCCTTGAAGCTGTATATTGATAATTGGCGCTGGAAAGGGGTTCCCTTCTACCTGCGCTCTGGCAAAGCGCTGGCTCAAAAGAGCAGCGAAATCATCATTCAGTTCCAACGGCCGCCCCACTTGATGTTCGATCTGGTCAATGCGAATACCTTCACCCCCAACATTCTCTCCATGTGCATTCAGCCGGATGAAGGCATTCATCTGCGTATCGAGCACAAAGTGCCCGATTCCGCCCACGAAACCCGGTCGGTGGATTTGGAACTCCATTACCAATCTGCGTTCAAAGATAAGGTCATGCCCGATGCATATGAGCGGCTGCTGCTGGATGCCATCAACAGCGACGCCTCTCTGTTTACCCGCAGTGACGGCATCGAGGCGGCCTGGCGGCTGATCGATCCGCTGCTGGCAGGATGGCAGCGGGAAAACAATCCGCCGATAGTATCGTACCCGCCTGGTGTCTGGGGGCCCGCCGAGGCCGATGAGCTGCTGGCTCGGGATGGCTCTGTTTGGCGGCAGGGCTGCGGCACTGAGTAATACCGGAAAGTCTCAATATGCGTCACGATATGCCCACGGTGAGCCGCCCAGCTGCCGCCGACTGGCATGAAATAGGTCAAAAACTAGTGCCCAATGGTACTAATGGGGTGGGTTATACCGCCATAAACGCCCCCGGAAATGATAAATAAGTTGTATAATGTGCCTTTAAGGGGCTTGTGTTGGCTCTCAAAATTTCAATCATCTTAATTTTATCGATTGAAATATGTGGATTATCTCGTTTATTCATACCACTGGATTTATCATTTACGGAGTAGACGGCTCATGAAATTTCCCAAGAGAGAAGAAGGGCAGGGGTTGGTGGAGTATGCGCTGGTTCTCGTGCTGGT
>JAHEEY010000369.1 GCA_024640485.1 Chloroflexota bacterium
TACAAGCCGCATCTCATCCTGGGCCACTCCTAGGGCGGATCGTTGGATTGGCAGAAGCAGTCAGGTTCATTGGAAGGCGGGCTGTAGAGCGTGAAGCCGATGGATCGAGGCCCTTTAGCTGGTGGTGAAGATTTGCAGAAACAGTACTGCCATGTATAAATACAGTTGCCTTGGGTCAGAAAGTTGCCAGTAGGATCAAGGAGCTTGGCTATGACCAAACAAGTGGACGCATACCGATTCGTCAGCGGGATCACCAAACGTGCATTGCAGACCTGGGCAGGGATGGAACCGAAGCGGGAGATTCCCTGGACTCCGCTTAGCAAACCGCTATCTGCCTGCAAAGCAGCCGTGATCAGCTCCGGGGGCATTGCCTTGAAGGACGACCTGCCGTTTGACCAAGAAGGAGAGCGGCAGAATCCATGGTGGGGCGATCCCAGCTTCCGGATAATCCCCCGTTCGAGCACTTCCAAGGATATCCGGGTATATCATCAGCACATAGACCCATCTTTCGCGGAAACTGATTTGAACTGCCTGCTGCCCATACAGCGATTGATTGACCTGGAGACCGCCGGTGTGATTGGTGAAGCTGCAGAATCCCACTATTCGTTTATGGGGTATATCTTGGAACCGGCAGAGCTTTTGGAAAAAACGGTACCAGCGATCATCGGTCATCTTGAGCAAGAGGGTGTAGATGTGGTGCTGCTGGTACCGGCGTGACCGGTCTGCTGCTGGTCCGTCGGACTGGTACAACGGGCAATTGAAGAGGCCGGATTTACCACCATCAGCCTGTCAAACATTTATGAGTTGACCGCATCGGTAGGGGTGCCAAGAATTGCCGCCATCGAATATCCTTTCGGCAGGACCGTGGGCATGCCCAACGATTTGGGCGGGCAAATGGGGGTGATGCTGTCACTGATCCACGCCCTGAGTGAAATGGAGGTGCCTGGTTCGGTCAAACACCTGCAGTTCGAATGGCCGGAAACGCCCAAAGAGGTGAAGAAGCAGTCCATGAAGCCGCCTCCGATCGTCGGCCATCTGATGAGCCATCCGCTGCAGGTCAGGCGATTCATCAAGCGCGACGTGCCCCATTGATCATCAGTGTGTGCAGCAGCGCATCGGCAGGTACTAAAGAAAACGGCGAGCAGATGCTCGCCGTTTTAATATGCTCAATGTCCTGCGCGCAGCCGAATGCGGACTTATCAGCGCAGGATGTCAGGATACTGAATTTCCAGCGCATTACACATGTTGTTAGCCAGCCAGCCAAAATCGGCGTCGGTGGTAGGCTCTTTGACGGTGTTGACGATGTCCATCATGATGGGAGCGCCGCCATCGTCAGGATAGAAGGTGACCACTACATAGACCGCGTCGAAGGAGATGTTAATGCCGTCGATCCAGCCAGAATCTGTGTCCCCTTTGTCCGCATGCCAGGTGGCCAGGGCGCCTCGGCCATCAAATTCCTTGGCCACATACCAGCCGGGCTTGCGAGAACCCGCATACCAGTCCTCACCTTTTAGGAAATTGAAACGCGTACAAGCCTCGCCGGCGGCGACGCCGACAGTGGCAGTATCACCAGACATTGGCTCCAGAGCAACATTGTCTTCAAATGGCTCTATGCTGGGGATCAGCAACAACTGTCCGGCGTAGATGTAGTTCTCATTGGTGAGATTATTCAGGAGTGATATGGCGGTGACCGATGTGCCGGTGCTCCTGGCGATGCTGTAGACTGTGTCGCCTGCCTGAACGGCATAAGAGCCGCCGGCAGTCTGGTAGGAGGATGATCTTACCGGTGCCGAAGCCGGAGACATCGATTTGACATCGGCAGGGACTTCCAGATTCTGGTCCACGTAGATCAGGTTGGCATCTTCAAGGTTGTTCGCCTCGGCAATGGCATCTACGGTGGTGCCGTAGCGCCGCGCCAAACTGAACAAGGTGTCTCCGGATTGAACCGTGTGGGGGAACGCGGCGGCCGCGATGGCCAGAGCAAGCAGCAGAAGTAGAGCTAACGACAAAGCAATCCAACGGGATAATTTCATCTTGATTCTCCTAGGTCAGCAATCAGTTTCAGCGGGAAGCAATCAGATTGATACTGCTCACTGGTTACCGGCACTGCCTACTGCTTACTGATTAACAATGGACGTTAATAGTATCTATATATTATAGGCATCGTGTAGCAAATATCAACCCCGTGGAGCACCATTTTCTCTTCTGCAGAGCGAATTCCTATGATCGCCCGTTCAAAGTCAAATTCATGTGAAGAATCGATCAGCGGCGGCAATACGTTGTGCCCGAGGCGTCTACCATGGACTTGCCGGCTGCCGACCAGGCGCCCATGCCGCCGGTCACATTGAGAACGTCCTGAAAACCATTTCTCAGCAGGATGCTGCAGGCGATACTGGAACGCACCCCTCCGCCGCATATGACGGCAGTGGGCAGCTGCTTATCCAGGGCCAGGTCAGGGAGCTGCGCCGGCAGCTCCTTGTAGTTCATGTAGACAGCCGCGACAATATGCCCGTCATCCCATTCCGAGGAATCGCGCACATCCAGGAGCTGAACGCCGGAGGTCTGGTTCAGCCGCGCTTCCAGTTGATGCACTGTAATCTGGGGCAGGGTCACGTAGGGCAGTCCGGCATCAATCCAGGCGCTTATGCCGCCTTCCAGGCAGCCGGCAAGCTGTTGATCGAGTCCCAGGAATGCCAGGGCATTGGCTGCCCTCTCCGCTTCGGCAGCGCTTTCTGTGATCAAAATCAGCGGATGATCAGCGGCAGCGATCCAACCGACACGCTGCTCAAATTCGGATTCGGCCAGCTGGATGTTGAGCGCGTCGGGGATATGCCCGGCACAAAAGGCAGCAGTCGAACGCGTATCAATCACCACATGGCCTGCCGACATCAGCTTCTGGACGGCGCTGACTTTCAGCGGCTTAGCCTGCGGCGAATCCATGGTCAAGGGGCGTCTCCCCTGATTAATGGCGATAATGTTGTTGATGTTCGCCGGCCGAACCGGCTGGCCCTGGTTCATGTAGTTGATGAAGCTCTCACGTTTTTCCAGGGACAGGGCGTTGTTATACAACCGTTCGTAACCCAATGAAGTGACAAACTTGCCACTGGTCACCCGGCCTCAAGTGGAGCCGGCAACGTGGCCGGGATACACCTCGACGAAATCAGGAACCATTCGCAATCCGGGAATGGCGACATCGAACAATGTCTCAGCGCCAGAAACCCCTCCTTGGGCCAAATCTGGGCGGGCAACGTCGCCCACCAGAATGAAGTCGGCCGAAAGCAGGCACCAGGGCAGCGGGCCCCGGCTGAGATCCGTGACTAATAGATTGATCTGCTCGGGCCGGTGCCCAGGGACATGAAGTACCTCGATTCTCACCTCGCCGAACTCGATGAGATCGCCTCCCTTGAGCCGGGAAGCCGGGTAATTGATTTCAGCCAATTCCGGCAGCATCAGCAGCGCGCCGTCGCAGGCTGCCACCAGCCGTCTGGCGCCGGATACATGGTCGGCGTGGCTGTGAGAATCGACCACGTAGCTGATAGTGCCGCCCTTCTCGGCAGCTTGATCCAGATACGGCTGAATATCCCACAGGGGATCGAAAACTAATATTTCACCAGTTTCCAGCGACCCAACCATGTAGGCGGCGCAGCCAGTTTCTTTACGAATGATTTGCTCAAACCACATAGGTACCTCTTGTCTGACTTCTGAAAGGCGACGGTGCCGCCCTGCCGGGAAGCGGCACTCGTATTCGACCATTATAGTCGGCGCTGCCGTACCGGGTAATGAATGATCAGAATAGTTAGCTGTTACTAAGGTAATTTGCCCGCCGTTGACGTCCCCATATAATTACATGCTGCTTCTTCAGAATCAACCCTCGCCGGAAAACCCCCGCGACGCAAGCTGATATGAAAGCATGGGAGCCAATGGATTGCTCCCGCCGCATGCCTGTATCCTGGCAAATCTGCGGACTTAGGAAACGTATGCCTGGAAATTTGGTTGGTCTCGTCCAACGAACCTTTGGTTATTTTATCTTCTACTACACGCTGATTGTCAATCGAACCACGACATGGAGCTACAGCGGTCAGGAATTCCTGGAATCAGCCGAAGACCATAAGAAAGTGATTTTGGCCAGCTGGCATGAGTTTTACCTCATGTTTCTGGCATATATGCATTCTGGCCAAGGAGCCAATATCTCTTGCCTGGCGCTCGGCGGGCCTAAGGGAGAGGGATTCAGTACCATCGCCTCCCGATTTGGAGCGCTGATTCACTACACCTCCCCAAATGGGGACAAAGAGGTCAATCGCGGCGCTGTCCAAGGGGTGATTGACGATATGCGCGTCCTGAATCGGGACACCTTCATCATGCTGGACGGCCCTGCCGGCCCGGCACGGAAGGCGAAATTCGGGGTCTCAAAGCTGGCGACTGATTCTGACGGCGTGGTGCTGCCGGTCACCATGAAGATCAATCGGGCACTGCGGCTTCCCCGATGGGACTCTATGGTCATCCCGCTGCCGTTTTCGCGCATTCATTTGAGCTTTGGCCAGCCGGTTGTGGCTAAAGGGAAGGAAAAGCCGGCTATTCTGGCTGCCGTGGTGAACGCTATTGAGGCATGCACTACCGCCAGCTCGGCGGCATCAACCATCTGACAGGCATGACGCAGGCGTGAGGCCGCGACATGGTTTATTGACGGCAGCCGCGGCTGCGCCAGGCGTTTTCACCCTTATGAAATCACCCCCACTCAATGGGGGAACAAGGTAAAGAGGCAAAGAGGAAAGTACTATGAAGAAACTGGTTTCAATTGCTTTACTCCTGCTGCTCTTGCTGGCGGCCTGTTCGACGGCTGCCCCCGAGCAAGACGCGGGACC
>JAHEEY010000370.1 GCA_024640485.1 Chloroflexota bacterium
GCTGTCGGTGTCAGTCAGGGTGGTGGTGCTGGTGATGGTCTCCGAGTGCCTGTCGGTGAAGACAGCCCCGGTCCCGGCCATCAATGAGAGCGGGCCGACGTTGGCCTTGAAATTGATGTCATCGGCCGCGGCAGCTACTTCGGCGGTGATGCCGGTTGAGTTGAGCACGGTGACATCGAAGCTGCCGTCCAGGGCGATACCCATATCAAGCTGGGCTTCGGCCATGAACTCCACGAACAGCTCGGCGTCGCTTTGGAAACCGACCAGGCCGGAATTGATGCCGGCGTCGGCCAGATCAATGCTGACCGGCTTGGCCTGGCGGGGAATCAGCACCAGCCCCTGTCCATCGCAGTCATCCAGCACCTGGTTGTCCCGGGTACACAGACCGTAGCCCAGTTTCATGACCAGGTCGAACACGCCGTCCGGCGACGGAGAATCCGCCGGGGGCAGGTCGGTCAGTTCAAATGTCAGGGAATCGGCGGGGATACCCAACTTCTCTTCTAACAGCCGCTCCAGCGCTGACAGCGCCGACGGGGGATTGAGGCTGGGCAAGGAGATGCCGTGTGAGCCGCCGGCATCGCTGAAACTAAGACGGAAACGGTAGTTGAACGGTTCGGACGGTGATGTATTGTCGACGGTGAATTGGGCGAATTCGGCGGGATCGGCGCCGATGGTATCCAGGTTGGTGCCGTTGGCGTCCAGGGTAGAGCTGCTGCCGCTTACCGACCAATCCACGGCGGTGATATCCTCGCTGGCGGAAGCCGCCTGGCAGTAGATTTTGGAGCCAGGCAGCACCGCGAAGGGATCGCCGGCGGGCGCCTCGCCGTTGTCGTCGGCGGTGCCGTCGCCGTTGAGGTCAATCAAGCCCTCGATGACTGGGATGCCCACCAGGGTGTTGCTTTGGGCCAGTCCGTCGACGATAGCGACCCCATTGACGGTGCCGTCATCGTCGGCATCGATGTCGCCGTCGCCGTCCATGTCAAATGCGCCGGCGATGATATCGACGTTGATGGGCCCACAGCTGATGACGGCATCGGCGCCGCCGCTGCGAACCTCGTCCAGCACGTTCTGTATGTCGCGGAACTGGGTAATGAGCTCGTTGGGGCTGACCGGCAGCATGGGCAGCTCTTCATCGAGAATACCGCCTAAATTACTGCCGGTGGCGTTATCCAGAGCGGTGATTACCGCTTCGATATTGTCCAGGATAATGTTGAGCAGAGCGAAAGGGTTCCCTTCGACCTTATAAGCATCGCCCAGCTGCCAATGATTGCGGACGCCCCCCTGCAGGCCGGACTCACAGGTGAGCTCATGGCTGCCCACACTGCTGATCATACAGCTGGAGCCGTCGGTCTGGTTGACCAGCCGCACCCCAGCCAGCTCGCGGTCCAGGGCAGCGAAATCTACGCTGGCATTATCAGCCAGGGTATTGGTGCTGGTGGTGACCCCGGTGTAGCTGCCGTAAAGGCTGGGGCTGAGGTCCAGATTGGCCAGCTGGTTCTGGAATTCGGTACTGGCGGTGGCAGTCAGAGTTTCGCTGTTGGGGATGCAGCTTTCCGGCTGGAAGGCGTCGGTCCAGGCGACGTGAACGCCGCCGGAAGCGGAAGCGACGCCGCTGATGTCCGCCTGAGCCATCAGGCCGGCGGACATGGAGAGGTTGCAGGCCGCCGACATGTGGGCGGCGACATCGTCCAGGAAGGTGGAAACGGCAACCGCGTCGGTGATGACGATGCTGGTGCCCGGGATGGTGATGTCGGAAACGGCGATATCGACCGCCAGCATCGGCTGGTTGGGATCTGCCGGGCCGATCTCAAATTCCCGGTTGGAATCGGGGTTCTCCGCAGGGCTGCCGGACACGGAGACATCGACAAAGCCGATCCGCCCAGCGAGGTCGATGGTGGCGGTGGCTGCCACGTTGGCCTGCAGCTCCGGGCCGTCGCCGCTGGCCCGGATGAAGAAGCGATCGGCAGGGTCGGTGATATCGGGGGAAAGGACCACACCGAAGGTGACGTCCAGGCCGATGTCGTTAGCGCTGAATTCAGCGGCGGCGCTGCCCCCGGCGCTGAGGCCGGCGAGGCCGGTGGACTGCTGCAGCTGGTTGCCGAAATTGAGCTGCGAGGATTGGGTCACCGGGTCCAGGGTTTTATGAAGCCGGTAGGTCAGGGCGTAATTGGCGGCATCGTAGCCGACGTCAGCGGATACCAGCTGATCAAAGCCGCCCAGACTCTGCAGCCGTTCGAACAGCTCCTGCACGGTGTCAAAGCGGGGCCGGACGGTATGGAGGCCAAACGAGGGCAGATCGATCTGCAGAGCCACGTCCGGCTTGCCGGCGGTCAGGGCGGTGAAGGAGATATCCAGAGACGGCGCGGTGCCGGCGGTGTCGGTGCTGCCGCTGTTGGTGATGACCACGGGGGGCTCCAGACTCCAGCTGACGGTGGTGGGATCTTCCAGGGTGTAGGCCCGGCAGAACACCTGATCGCCAGTCAGGATGTTGGCCGCGTCGCCAGAGGGCGGGCTGTCACTGTCGCCAGGTTCGGTGCCGCAGACGATGTCGGCGATGCCCTGCAGCTCTACAAAATCAATCAGCGGCTGGGCAAAGAGAAAGGCGTCGCTGAGGTTGGCATCGATAAAGGGGATGGGCATGTCGCCGATGGTCTGGCTGGCGACCAGGCCGGTGGTCGCCTGGGCGATACCGGTGAGCAGCTGGTCGGCGGTCAAATTGGCGAAGCCGTCGAAGCCGCTGCTCCAGCTGACGGTGGGGGCGCCAATGCCGCTGTTGAAATCGGCCACCTGCCAGGAAACAGTCCCGCCGGGCGAGGCCGGGAAAGCGGCCCCACCGATGCCGCCGGCGGTGAGGGTCAAGTTGACATGGATGTCGTCGCCTGGGGCGTCCAGCAGCGCCGGGGAGATCAAATCGTTAATGGCGGTGCTGTCGAACTCATCCCGGGTGATCCGGCCGTCGCCGTCAGGGTCCTGGAAGGTAAAGGCGCTGTCCAGATTAAGCAAAGCGTCACCAGTGACGGCCGCCTGGGCGATACCCAGATTGGCGGAGAAGGCGTCGACAGCGCCGCCGGCATCGACGGAAACAGCGAGCGAAGGGGGCGCAGCCAGGAAGAACGCCTGCGCAGGATCGGTGTCACTGACATCCATATCCAGCTGCGTAAATATCGACCCGGACATTGCCAGGGTCATGGAAATGCCGCCGCCGGATAGAAGGGTATTGGTCTCGGTAATGGCGGATGAGAACGGCAGGGTGACCGTTTTGGAGGCGCTGATGTCGAATTTGGCGTCAATCAGATTGAAGTCGACCGCGTTGGGGGCCACCACCACGTTGGAGAATTCCATGGTGACCGCGTCAACAGCCCCATCGGCAGCGTCGATTGCCGACTGAAGCTCGTCCAGGGTGGCGAACGGCCCGCTCAGCTGTGGGGCGAGCACGGTGCCGAACAAACTGTCCAAAGACAGCGTCTCCCCAATACTTTTGCCGGTGAATGGAATGGGGTCAGAGATCTCGTCGAACTGGCTCAAGCTGTCCAAGACCGGCAGCAGACTGAGCAGCCCTTCGGCAACCTTGCCGGCATGGTCATCGGCGGCCTCGGCTTGATAGGTAGGAAGGACGATCAGCAAAAGGGCGCAGACTGCCAGGAGCACAAAGGTGCGGAAACGGGACATGAGAACCTCCAAAGGTTGAATCCATGAGCGAATTGACCCCTGACTTCTGTGCGAACGACGGCCCGCAGCCAGGATGAAGGAGCTCATGAGGCGAGGTGATAAGGGATCGGTTGGTGTTTTGGAGTTCGATGCGGGCTGCGGTGCGCGGTGGTGCCGATTGCGTTCTTTGCCGAGATCCTTCCACTTATGAGGATGAAAGAGTCAGCTTTCATCCTCCCTTACAATAGGGAAATCGGCAAACATTGGGTTGCCGAGGAACGGTTTTATGAGAGCGAGATAAGTAGCGGCGGGTTGGGAGCGATTTTCGGACGCCGCTACCGGTTGGTTTATTGGCACCACAACCGGCATCGGCGTCGGGGAAATGGCAGCCTACCGGCCGGAAAAATCCAGCGCGAAGCGTACCAATCACCTTCCAAGCCGCCGGCGCCCTAACCCAGCTGGATTAGCGGTGCAGCCAGCCGCGCCACATGCCGGGGATGGAATCAGCGATGGGCACCGCCCCTGCCGCCTTCTGGTAGAACTCCACCGGCCCGGCAGAGCCGATGATGGCATAGCCGTACCCTTTCAGCTTCATATCCTGCAGACAGGCCAACAGCAGCGCCTTGCCGGTCCCTTGCCCCCGGTTTGGCGCCAGCACCCCCATCGTCCCGAAAAAGCCCAGGGCGGTGGCGTCATAGCAGGCGATCCCGATCAGCTTTTCGTCCTGAATGGCGATGAAGCAGCTGATCGGCCGGTTGGACATGGCCATGTCGATCTCGCTGCGCCAGGCGTCCTGCCAGTTCTCCCCGGCCCAATCCATGATCAGCCCTTTCTCCGGCCCGATAGGTTTGCGGATGGTAATCCCTTGGGCCGCCTGTTGGGCGACGAAGGTGAAATCGTGGGGCAGGTCGTACAGCTTTACCAGCATGTCGGTCATGGAACTTCCTCCGGATGACAACAGCCGCGGCTCTGCGGCTGATTGAGCGCCAATGGCGGTGCTGACAAGAATTATCGGGGATCAGGCCGCCGGGCACAAGGGAAAACAGGGGCAATCGCGGGCCGGGAAAGAAAAAGCCGCCGGCAACTGCCGGCGGCTGTAATTGGTTGAGAGGACGCCGCTGTTTTCTAAATTACACTGGGCAATCGGCGAATCCCTTTGACCGCGAGCGAAAGCTCCGTCCGGGAACCCCGTAGACCGCAATGC
>JAHEEY010000371.1 GCA_024640485.1 Chloroflexota bacterium
CATGATGATCCCGAACTCGGTCACCGCCAGCGGTCGATCCTGGTACCCTCGCGCCGCCATCCAATCCCGAAAACCCCTTAAATTGGCCTGGAAAATGTCGATGCTGCCGTGATCGGGCAGCTCGTACCGGGTGGCCAGCTCATCGCTCATCCCCGGCGGGATGCCCACCCCCCAGCTGTCCGCCTCTTCCCGCAAAATGTAGGCGTGGACCGTCCAAATGTCGATGGGCATCGGCCCCCCGTACTTCTGCTGATAGCTGTCCAGCACAATGTCCAGGTAGGCCAGCCGCAGCGGGGTCGGCTGGGCCACCGCGCCGATGGCCAGCTGTGCCGTGGCGTCGCGGGACTTGATGAACTGGTAAACATCGTGGTAAAGGTCGGCGTACCGCTCCGGGCTGACGTCGTCCTGCCACATGACGTCAGGCTCGTTGCCCACGATCCAGTTAGCCCCTGGATTGGCGGCGACCGCCGCTTCGATATCTTCCCAGGGGGTCATCACCGCCTCTCCCCGCAGCCGGATCGTCTGCCAGAAGACGATCCCTTCCATATCAAACGGCTCGGTGTGCACGTGCCAGTTGAAGAAAGCGCCGAAGGGCAGCCCCGCTTCCCGGGCCAGGGGAATTGTCGACATCGACCCGGCGGTCCCGAAACGGTGCAGCAGCGGAATACCGCCTGCCTGCGCCACGGCAGCCGCCGCCGCTTCTGAGGGGGCGGCCGCGGTTGGTGCCTCTGCCGGCTGGTCGGGCGCCGCCACAGGTCCCGCGGTCGTTTCCGCCGCCGCGCTGGGGGTGCGGGTGGGGATGATCGGGTCAGGTGTGATGGTCGGCCGGGGCAGGGCGGCCTGCTCCCCTGGCGTGCCCATCTGCACCAGATAATAGAGGATCAGCAGCAGCCCGGCGGCTGTCAGCGCGAAGGGAACTGCGTAGCGGCGCCACTGTCTCATAAACGATCTCCCATACCTCTATGACGAAAATGCCCGCCAGCCCTCGGAGACAGCGGCTGCTGTCGGTGATGGCTGGCGGGCGTTCTTCAAGATGCAGAGCGGTCAGCGCAAGCTAACGCTGTCCGGTCGATGAAAACAAAGCTGCCCAGCGCGCTGGGAGCGGCTGGTTAGTCAGCCAGGTCGCTGACATCTTCCTCGGCCACATCGGCTGCCGCTTCCGCCGGCCGCTGCTTGTCGTTGGGCAGACGGGTGGTGTTGGCCGCGGCCACTTCCAGGGTATTGCCGACCGCCAGGGTCTCGAACAGGAATTCGAACTGGTCCTGCAGCGCCTTGCCGATCTTGGCATGGGCCGCTTCGTCCAGGTCCCACCACTCTTGCTTGAAGGCGCCGATGGCCCGCTTACGGGCGGAGTAGAGGAACTGCTCTTCGGACTTGCCCTCTTTCCACTCATTCTTGTGGTTTTCGTGGAGGTAGGCGTAGGCCGCTTTGACCACATCTGCCGGCAGATTATCATAAATGATATTCTGGAAGCCGGTAGCCAGATGGATTTCCAGGGTGCCTACTTCGGGGAACTTGTCGAAAGCGGACGCCGGCAGGGTGGAGGCGCCGTGCTGTACCGCGCCGCCCATCCCGAAATCATCACGGGCGGATTGGCTCAGGTCGCGCAGCGTCTCGAAATCAACCTTGACATCGGCCAAAGTGCCGTCAGCCAGGACCACGCCGCCGTGGCTGGTGCCGGTCTGTACCGAGATCTTGGACAGCCCCACGGTGTCGCCCACTTCTTTGTTGTAGCCGTTCATGAACGCATGGAGCTCTTCGACGGTGGAGTTCTTATGGCCCACCTCGCCGATTTCGCCGCCCAGGGAGACATGGATCCCCTTGGGCTCCAGGCTGCGGGCCACCTTGGTCAGTTGGGCGCACAAGGTGTAGTTGACCTTCTGCTGTTCGTCCAGGGTGGGGAAGCTCAGGTCTACCAGGGTAGAGCTGTCGATGTCGATGTTGTAGAAGCCGGCATCGATCGCTTCGGCCATCAGATCGTTCAAAGCGGTCAATTCGGCTTCCGGGTCAGAGGCGTAGCGGCCGGCGGAGACCTGGAAATGGTCGCCCTGGATGTAGACCGGGCCGCGGAACCCTTCTTTCAAGGCGGCGCCCAAGACGCTGGTGGTGTATTCCGCCGGGCGCTGGCTGGTGTAGCCCATCTCTGAGCGGGCGATTTCGAACAGCATGGCGCCCACGCCCAATTTGTTGGCTGCCCGGAAAATGGCCCGGGAGGTAGTGAAGTTCATCGCCCGTACGTTCATCGCCGGCACGGTGAAATTGGCCGGCACGTCGCCGCGGCCGACGGCGATGTACAGCTCGTGAATGGAGGCCGGGTATACGCCGACGGCCTGCCCGATCTGCCACACCAGCCAGCGGGCGGTGTCGCGGACCAGCCCCTCGCCGAAGGCGGCGGTGTAGACCACGCCGTCAATTTTCTCCGGCAGCAGCGACTCGTTGACCACGGTGACTTTATTGCCGTCAACCGTGACGGCGCCGGCAACCATACTGAATAATTCTTTGTTTGTCTTAGCTAGCATTTCTATCTCCTTATCTGATAACGCGTCATCGGGCAGCGGGCACGCTGCTGCGGACACGAAAAAATGCGGTCTGTTGCTCAGTTCCAGCCGTGAAGCCGCGCCGAACAATCTGATTTCACCCCCAATAGGGTGAGGAAGTGGCTCTCCCGATTGTCATTTGACACACAAAAACGGCCGTGCCGTCGCTCTTTCAGCCAATCAAGAGCTGGCAGCAAGCCTTCTTTCTTCGTTGAGCAATGTCAATGGCTGTATTATACTTGAGGCGCGCGTATTTGCACCCATTTTCCGCAAAAAGGTAGAGTTCTAGTGTACCAACGCATCGTCATCAAATTAGGCACCAGCGTGCTCACTGGGGGCACCCCCCGGCTGGACCGTCCCCAAATGGTCGATCTGGCCCGGCAGTGCCACCAGCTGGTCAAGCAGGGCAAAGAAATCATCCTCTGTTCCAGCGGCGCCATCGCCCTGGGGCGGGAAGAGCTCTCCTTCCCGGAGCTGCCGCCCACGGTCAACAGCAAGCAGATGCTGGCTGCCGTGGGCCAAAGCCGGCTGATGATGCGTTGGGATAGTTATTTTCACATCTACGGCCTGCACGTGGGCCAAATCCTGCTGACCCGGTCCGACCTGGAAAACCGCCGCCGCTTCCTCAATGCCAGGGATACTCTACTGGCCTTGCTGGAGCACGGCATCATCCCCATCATCAACGAGAACGACGCCGTGGCCACTGAAGAGATCAAGGTGGGCGACAACGACAATTTGTCCGCCATGGTGGCCATTCTGGGCGAAGCGGATCTGCTGCTGATGCTCACCGACCAGCCGGGGCTGTTTACTGCCGACCCCCGCACCGATCCCGAAGCCCAGCTCATCCCGGAAGTACGCACCATCGACGAGACCCTGCGCCGGCTGGCTGGGGGCAGCATCAGCGGCCTGGGCGTGGGCGGCATGGCCACCAAGCTCAATGCCGCCGATGTCGCCCGCCGCGGCGGCGCCGATGTGATCATCGCCTCCGGCAGGGCGCCGGATGTTATCCTCCGGGCGGCCCGCGGCGAGCCCATCGGCACCCGCTTCCCGGCGCTGGAGCAGCCCCTGGAAAGCCGCAAGCGGTGGATCTTCGCCGGCCCCCGGCCCAGCGGGCAGGCGGTCATCGATGCCGGCGCCGCCGCTGCCCTCTGCCGCCACGGCCGCTCGCTGCTGCCTGCCGGTATCGTCCAGGTCCTGGGTGAATTCGAGCGGGGCGACACCATTTCCATCACCGATGCCAACCAGGAAGAGCTGGCCCGGGGTATCGCCCGCTACGGCAGCGCCGACCTGGCCCGCATCGCCGGCCGCCAATCTGACGCCATCGCCGCCGAATTGGGATATGACCGCGGCCCAGTAGCGGTCCACCGCAACGACATGATCCTGCTCTAATTTTCCCTGACAACCGATAATCATGATCGCCGCGGCGATCCCTACCGATAGTGTGGAGGCTGACCAATGAGTGACTTAACCAAGATGGGCATCGCCGCCAGGGCCGCCAGCCGCCAGCTGGCTACCACCCCCACGGCGGTCAAGAACCAGGCCATGGCCCTGATCGCCGATGAGCTGGAGGCCGGGGCGTCGATGGTGCTGGCCCAAAACCAGTTGGACCTGGACGACGCCCGGGCCAACGGGGTCAGTGAAGCGCTGCTGGACCGGCTGCGGCTGACCAAAGAGCGGATCGCCGGCCTGGCTGCCGACACCCGCCAGGTAGCCAGCCTGCCCGATCCGGTGGGGGTGGAGATAGAAGGGCGGCTGCTGCCCAACGGCATCCGCCTCAGCCGCCGGCGCATCCCCATCGGCGTCCTGGCGGTGATTTACGAAGCCCGCCCCAATGTGACCATCGACATCGCCGCCCTCAGCGTCAAGACCGGCAACGCCGTCATCCTGCGCGGCGGCAGCGAGACCCTGCGCAGCAATCTGGCCCTGGTAGCCTTGATCCAGCAGGCGCTGGGCAAGGCGGGGCTGCCGGCGGCGGCGGTCCAATACATCGACAACCCCGACCGGGCCCTGGTGGCCCAGCTGCTCCGGCTGGATAAATATATCGACATGCTCATCCCCCGCGGCGGCGCCTCGCTCCACCGCCTCTGCCGGGATCAGAGCAGCATCCCGGTGATCACCGGCGGCATCGGCATCTGCCACATCTTCGTCGATGAAAGCGCCGACCTGGAACGGGCGGTCGACATCGTTGAGAATTCCAAGGTGCAGCGCCCCTCGGTGTGCAACGCCCTGGACACCCTACTGGTCCACCCGGCGGCGGCGGAGAAGTTCCTGCCCATGATGGCGGCGCGGATGGCCGCTCGCGGC
>JAHEEY010000372.1 GCA_024640485.1 Chloroflexota bacterium
TGAGCAGGGGAATGCTCTTGCCGCCGGAGATCTGGGCATCAAAGATACCCAGAGAAGCTTTCCTATCTTGCGTCAGCGCTGTTGATTTGGTCTGGCGGCAGGGCGCACCGGCAGGGATTAGGGAGAACTGCTGGGCGATGCCCGTCTCTTCCGCCGGCTCCAGATGCATCTGGGCCGCTAACTGTTCCAGCTTACCGATACTATCCATGCCTACATTATAGAACATTTGTTCGCGGCAATCAACCGAAACTCGTTTCCCAGGGAAAAGCGCCACGAGAACGGGTCGGGTATTCGGGCAAGCCGGCGCCGCCCCTTTAACCGAAGTAGGCCGCTTCCATCCCCGCTAATTTGGCTAAACAGGCATCATCCTCAGGATTAGAGACGTACTCATGGGTGAACCAGGCATCCAGGATTTCAGCAGCCATCACCTCGGAAACACGCCGGATAGAGAGGCACAAGACGTTGGCATTATTCCACAGTCTAGCGCCGCGAGCGGTTTCGGGATCGTCGCAGAGCGCCGCGCGAACGCCAGGGACCTTGTTGGCTGCCATGGAAACCCCAGTGCCGGTCCAACAGAACAATATCCCTTCATCGGCAGTGCCGGCAATCACCGCTTCGCCAACCTGCCGGGCAACATCAGTCCAGCTCATCTTATGGTTGCTCAGCGGGCCGAAAAGCTCAGCTTCATAACCCATCGCATTGATCTTAGAGACCACACTATCGGTCAAGTGGGTTCGTTGGTCAGAACCAATGGCAATCCTCATCAAAACCTCCTATTTCAGCGGCGCTCATGAGCGCTGTGAACAGCAGCGGTTACCAGTTAGTAAGTAAAAGGGGAGGGTCAATATCATTCGCATAGTCGTTGCAGGCAAAATACACAGTTAGCTCCTTCAAACAGTGTAACATACTCCCACATCGATTTGAAGAACCCCCACCTCAGCCTCCCTCGCGCCCGGCAGTATCCCTGGCAGACGGATCCCTCTCGACGTCCATGCCGGGATACCAGCCTCCCGAGGCAGCCAGGACAAAAAAAGGGCCTGTACCTGAGGTACAAGCCCTTTCAATGTTTATTTTTCCTGTTGAAGGCGCGCCGTTAAGTCGTCTTCACCAGGAGGCTTTGCCGATATTACTTCTTGCTGGCCAATGCTGCGTGAGCCGCGGCCAGACGGGCCACAGGAACCCGGAAGGGGGAGCAAGAAACGTAGTTCAGGCCCATGTTGTGGCACAGAGCGATGCTCTTGGGGTCACCACCATGCTCACCACAGATGCCGACTTCCAGGTCTGGGCGGGTGCCGCGACCGAGCTCGACTGCGATGTTCATCAGCTTGCCAACGCCCTTGGCGTCGATGCTGGCGAAAGGATTCTCTTCCAAGATACCGCGCTGCTGGTACTCGACCAAGAAGCCGGATTCCGCGTCGTCTCGGGAGATACCGAAAGTGGTCTGAGTCAGGTCGTTGGTGCCAAAGGAGAAGAACTGAGCAACCTCAGCGATCTCGTCAGCAGTCAGGGCGGCCCGGGGGATTTCGATCATCGTACCAAACTTGTAGTTGATGTTGATTCCCCGCTCTTCCATCACCGCTTTGGCTTCGGCTTCCAGGGTGGTCTGCTGGACTTTCAGCTCATTGACATGAGAAGTCAGCGGAATCATCACCTCTGGATGGACATCGACGCCAGCTTTGGCGCAGTCGCAAGCGGCCTCGAAGATGGCCCGAACCTGCATGCGAGTCAGCTCGGGAATGAGGATGCCCAGGCGGACACCGCGGGTACCCAGCATGGGGTTGGCCTCGTGGAGGGCCTCGACGCGCTCGAGATAGTTCTGCTTCACACGGATTTCAGCCAGAGCCTCATCAATCTCGCTCATGGTGCTGAAGTGCTGCAGGCGAACTTTCAGATCAGCCAGGGACTGTACCAGTTCGTCGTGGGAGGGCAGGAACTCGTGCAGCGGCGGATCAATCAGGCGGATGATGACCGGCAGGCCGTCCATGGCCCGGAACAAACCATCAAAGTCACCACGCTGCAGCGGCAGCAGCTTGTCGATAGCTTCCACGCGCTCGGTGATATTCTTGGCCATGATCATCTGCTGGACGATAGGCATACGCTCCGGCTCGAAGAACATGTGCTCGGTACGGCAGAGGCCAATACCCTGGGCGCCGTAGCTGCGAGCCCGCTCGGCATCCCGGGGGTAGTCCGCATTGGCCCAAACACCGATTTCACGGATTTCATCAGCCCAAGAGAGCAGCGTCTTCAGATATTCGTTGCTCATATCAGGAACGACGGTATCCAGCTTGCCGGCGTAAACCAGACCCTCGGTACCATCAAGAGAAATCCACTCACCCTCTTTGATCACCAGTTCACCAATGGCCATCTGGCGGGAATCGAGGTCGATTTCCAGTTCGCTGACACCGACAACGGCGGGCTTGCCGAACTGCCGGGCAACCAGAGCGGCGTGGCTGGTACGGCCGCCGCGGCTGGTGAGAATACCCTGGGCAGCGAGCATACCGTGGACATCATCCGGCTTGGTCTCAGGACGGACCATGATCACCTGCTTGCCATCTTCTTTGGCCCAATGTTCGGCGATGTCGGCATCAAATGCCACCACACCAACGGCGGCGCCGGGGGAGACGTTCAAACCAGTGGCGATCGGGGTTAATTCCTTGACAACCTCGGCATCCAATTGAGGATGGAGGAAGAAGTCTACCTGGTCGGCGGAGACACGGGCGACAGCGGTTTCTTTGCTGATAAGCCCCTCATTGACCATATCAACAGCGATGCGAACCTCAGCCTGAGCGGTGCGCTTGCCATCACGGGTTTGCAGCAGCCACAAGGTGCCGTCTTCGATGGTGAATTCCATATCCTGCATGTTGCGGTAATGCTTTTCCATGCGGTCGGCGATAGCCTGGAACTCATCATACAGTTTGGGCATTCCGGTTTGAAGCGCGCTGATAGGGTCAGTCTTCCGGATACCGGCAACCACATCCTCACCCTGAGCATTGAAGAGGAAATCCCCTTCCAATTCGTGCTCGCCAGTGGAGGCGTTGCGGGACATCGCCACACCAGTGGCGGAGGTGTCGCCCAGGTTACCGAATACCATGGTCTGGATATTGACGGCGGTCCCTAATGAGTGGGCGATGTGAGCCGCGTTGCGGTAGTCGATAGCGCGCTTGCCGTTCCATGAACGGAATACAGCCTCGGTAGCCAGCTTCAGCTGGACAAAGGGATCCTGGGGGAAATCGGTGCCGGTGCCGCGGCGGAAGATCTGCTTGAACGCTTCCGTAACCGCTTTCCAATCATCGCCGGTCATCTGGGAATCGTTGGTCACCCCAGCCTTCTCGCGCTGGGCGGTGATCACCTCTTCAAACGGCTCGTCATCCAGTTCCATAACCACGGAACCGAACATCTGAACCAGGCGGCGGTAGCTGTCATAGACGAAACGGGGGTCATTGGTGCGCTCGATAAAACGCTTCACAACCTCGTCGTTCAAGCCGATATTGAGGACGGTATCCATCATGCCAGGCATGGAGAATTTCGCCCCGGAACGGCAGGAAACCAACAGCGGGTTTTCTTTATCGCCGAACTTCTTGCCGGTGGCCTCTTCAACAGCCTTCATGGCGGCCAATTCCTGATCCCAAAGCCCTTCGGGGAAGGTCTGACCAGCGGCCAAATAGGCATTACATGCCTCGGTGGTGGCGGTGAAACCAGGAGGAACCGGGACATTCAGACGGGTCATATCAGCCAGGTTGGCGCCTTTGCCACCCAGCAGACCGCGCACGCCATCCCAACTGCCGGCGTGCTTTTCCGCTTGCTCAACTTCACTAAACAGATATACGTATTTTTTCACTTCTTATCTCCAATTGCCCCATCTGCAGCGCGGCTTTCGAACACAGTAAAGTCAGCAACTGTATCCAAGCATATCCGTTAAATTGGCTCGCACAGATGTGGGCGCTTCATCGAATCAATCCGATGTAAATGATGAAACTTATTACTAACAAGGCAACTTGCCTATTATACGCCGACACACCACATTTTGTCAGGTATCAGCAGCATCACATTGTAAACTATCGTCAATTTCTTTACAGTGATAGAGTTCCTATCTGCCTCTGACAAATGTCACCACTGGAAAATGACGATCAAAGGGAGGCTCCCACCCCGATCTGTGAGTAAATTATTGTCAACTCATAATCAATGCGGCACTCATATTCAGTGCGCCCAATGAGTCTGAAATCCCGCCTAATGCATGCTCTCTACCGGAGACTTATACATGCCAATCACTGCTCTTTACGGCCTGAATGGAGGCCGTTTTGCGGCCGCGGAGTATGGTAAGTCCGGTCAAGATAAGCGCCATGCCGATCAGCATGGATGGGGTGATCTTTTCTCCCAGGAACAACACGCCGCCGACAGTTGCCACAATGGGTACCACGTAGGAAGTCATCGAGGATGAGGTCGCCCCAAACCGCTTGATAATGTAAAACGCCATCAACAATCCAGAAAATGTTCCCACCGAAGCCGCATACCCCAGCGCGACAAACCCGCTGCTGTTGACCGCATGCAGATCGAATCCGATCAGCAAGGCCGATAGCGGCATGACGGTCAGGGCGGCGGCAAACATGCGTATGCTGGCGACATCAAAGGCGTCATACTGGCTCAAATACCTGCGGGCATAGATAGTGCCGCTGCTGCTGCACATCATTGCGAACAGGACCAGTCCGTACCCCAGCGGAGTCGCCCGGCCGCCGTCAGCCAGCCCGCTCTCTCCCTTGATAGCCAGCAGCCCGGCACCGCTGAAAGCCAGGAGCACGCCCATCATCTTGTACCGGGTCAACTGCTCATCGGACAAGAAAA
>JAHEEY010000373.1 GCA_024640485.1 Chloroflexota bacterium
CGTCGTCCATCATATCGACTTTGTTCAAGAAGATAACCATCGCCGGCACTTCCACCTGGCGGGCCAGGAGCACGTGCTCACGAGTCTGGGGCATGGGGCCGTCTGGGGCCGCTACCACCAAAATCGCACCGTCCATCTGGGCAGCGCCGGTGATCATGTTCTTGATGTAGTCACGATGACCAGGGCAGTCCACATGAGCGTAGTGGCGATTGTCGGTCTCATACTCAACGTGAGCAATCGCGATGGTGATGCCGCGTTCGCGCTCTTCCGGGGCATTATCGATAGAATCGAATGCCCGGTAGCTAGCCTGTGATTTCATAGCCAGCGTCTTGGTGATGGCCGCTGTCAGAGTTGTCTTACCATGATCGATGTGACCGATCGTGCCGATATTACAATGCGGCTTTTCGCGTACGAATTTTGCTTTACCCATGGTTTCCCTTTCCTCTTAATAATCCTAAACCCTTTTCCTGGTGACAGCTCCCGCTACTCAACTGGAAAAGCTACTATATCAATTGAATTATGAACGACCCTGCATTATTGTGCGGGCAATTTCTGCATTCACTGGAGCGTAATGTTCAAACTCCATGGAGAAAGTGCCTCTGCCCTGAGTCATCGACCGCAGACGCGTAGCATACCCAAACATTTCCGCCAAAGGTACCCGCGCCTTAATGGAACGAATCCCCTCAGAACGATGATCCATGCCCCCGATCTCGCCGCGACGAGATGAGAGGTTACCGATGACATCACCAGTATATTCGTCTGGTGCTACCACCTCTACAGACATGATTGGCTCAAGCAAGACGGGGCGTCCTTTAGGGAATCCATCCTTAAGAGCCATGGAGCCGGCAATTTTAAATGCCATTTCCGAAGAATCTACATCATGCATCGAGCCATCATATAGAGTCGCTTTAATATCTACAATGGGGTAACCGGCAATAATACCAGACCCCAGCGCTTCCCGAACACCCTTCTCAACTCCGTTGATGTACTCTTTCGGAAGAGTACCGCCAACGATAGTATCCTCAAAAACAAATCCGGAGCCGGGCTCAAGGGGCTCCAACCGCATAATCGCATGGCCATATTGACCACGACCACCAGATTGGCGCACAAAACGGCCTTCGGCCCTTTCAACTGTCCGTGTGATGGTCTCACGGTAGGCAACTCGAGGCTGACCCACATTGGCGACCACCTTGAACTCCCGCAGCATACGATCTACCAACACTTCCAGATGCAGCTCGCCCATACCATAGAGCACGGTCTGGGAAGTCTGCTCATCTACTTTAACCTGGAAAGTTGGGTCTTCTTCGGCCAGCGCCCGCAGCGCCACGCCCATCTTATCTTGATCGGCGTTGGTCTTGGGCTCAATAGCCAAGGAAATGACTGGCTCCGGGAAGTCGATTGCTCCCAGAATGACGGGCTGCTTGATATCGCAAAGCGTTTCCCCAGTATAGGTCGTCTTCAACCCTAGGGTAGCCGCGATATCGCCAGCGCGCACTTCATCCAAATCCTCTCGATGGGAAGCATGCATACGCAAGATACGTCCCACACGCTCTTTACGATCCTTCGCGCTGTTCAACACAGTCTCGCCACGAGTCAAAACGCCGGAATAAACTCGGAAATAAGCGAGCTTCCCTACGTAAGGATCCGTCACAATCTTGAAGACCAACGCGGACAAAGGTTCTTCATCATCAGCCCGGCGAATGACCACTTCTTTGTCACCGAAAGGATTAACACCCTCAATGGGAGGGACATCCAGCGGGGACGGCAGGTAGTAGATAACAGCGTCCAACACGCGCTGAACACCCTTGTTGCGTAACGCGGTCCCGCAAAGGACCGGGTTCACTTTCCCTGCTACCGTAGCCGCGCGCAAAGCAGCACGCAGATCCTCGTTGGAAATTACTTCCTCGTCCAAATAGCGCATCATCAGCTCATCGTCAGTCTCGACAATTCGCTCGATTAGGAGCTGACGGGCGGCATTGGCCTTCTCGCTGAGTTCCGCGGGGATATCGATGACCTGGGCGACAGCGCCTAAATCTTCGTCTTCCCAGAAAATCGCCTGCATCTCAAAGAGATCGACGACTCCGCGGAATTGGTCTTCAGAGCCGATTGGCATCTGAACAGGAACTGGTGTGGCGCCTAGGCGCTCACGGATCATAGCCACGGTGCGATCAAAATCAGCACCGATACGATCCATCTTGTTTACAAAGCAGATACGTGGGACATTGTAATCATCGGCCTGGCGCCAAACGGTTTCAGACTGAGGCTCAACGCCAGCGACAGCATCAAAAACAACGACACCACCATCTAAAACTCTCAGGCTCCGCTGAACCTCGGCCGTAAAATCAATGTGGCCCGGGGTATCAATAATATTGATCTGATGATCGAGCCAATACGTCGTCGTCGCCGCCGACGTGATTGTAATCCCACGCTCCTGCTCCTGTACCATGTGATCCATAGTGGCAGCGCCGTCATGGACTTCGCCCATGCGGTGGATGACACCTGTGTAGTACAGAATACGTTCAGTTGTAGTCGTTTTACCCGCATCAATGTGTGCAATGATGCCGATATTACGAACTCGATCTAAAGGGAGCCTACTCATAGTATGTTACAGAAACCTCTAAAAACGAAAATGGGAGAAGGCGCGATTCGCCTCTGCCATACGGTGCGTATCATCACGCCGCTTCACGGCTGCACCTTGATTAGTTGCAGCATCCATCAGCTCACCGGCCAATCGCTGCGCCATGGATCGGCCGCCGCGGCTGCGAACAGCCGACAGAAGCCAACGCATAGCCAGGGAGACCTGACGCCGAGGATCCACAGGAATCGGCACTTGATAGGTAGCACCACCAACCCGCTTCGGCTTTACTTCTACACGAGGCATTACATTCTGCAATGCCTGTTCGAAGACATCGACCGGCGGACGGCCAGTACGGTCTTCGATCAAGTTGAAACAATCATAAAGCACGCGCGTCGCGGTACTTTTCTTACCATCTTTCATCAAACGATTGACGAACATGGCCACGTGAACATTGTTGTAGCGCAAATCAGGCACCACAACTCGTTTTTCTGGGCGATAGCGTCTCGGCATTTCTAAACTCTCCTAAAACACCCTACTTCGGCGATTTGGCGCCGTATTTAGAGCGTGCTTTCTTACGATTCTGAACCCCATCTGCATCCAACGTACCCCGGACAATGTGATAACGCACACCGGGCAAATCCTTCACACGGCCGCCGCGCACCAGCACGACAGAGTGATCCTGCAGGTTATGCCCTTCACCCGGGATATAAGCTGTGACCTCGATCCCATTGGTCAAGCGCACACGAGCGACTTTACGCAGGGCCGAGTTCGGCTTCTTGGGGGTCATCGTCTTTACCTGGGTGCAAACGCCACGCTTCTGCGGCGAACCCTTTGCTTGCTGGGTGCGACGCTGTCTAAAAGAATTGAACGTCCACTGCAAAGCTGGCGATTTCGTTTTCTTCGTCTTCGTCTTACGCCCTTTGCGCGTAAGCTGATTAATTGTGGGCACGCTAGTTTTTCTCCTTAATCAACCATCGTTGCTTTCTTCACGAAAGCCCGAACCGATCCATCTAGAATTATGTCGGCTCTTTTGCTGCCGCCATTTTTCGACAAATGGAGGCCATCGTAGCTAGACAACTCGATGGCCTCCAAAAATTACTTATTCAATTGGTAACTAGAAGTTACCGAACTAACTGTTGTTGGCAGACATACAGCAGAGAATTTTACCACGTAAAGGTGGAATGTCAAACCCTCGAACGGTGATACAGATAGGTTTTTAATCTTGGCCTCAGCCCCTACCGATGCCGGCTGGCCAAGTCCATCAATCCCGAGCCTGTCCATCGCTTTTGACGCCTGTCATCATCCTTGCCGAAACGAACAACGTCACCATTTGTCGTTATCGCCTCTACCGCCAGACCGAGACTCTGCAGCTCCTTAACCAAGACACGGAAGGAAGCGGGAACACCTGGGTCTTCAATCGGCTCGTTCTTGACAATCGCCTCATAGGTCTTTACCCGACCAACCACATCATCCGATTTGACCGTCAGCATCTCTTGAAGCGTATGAGCGGCACCGTATGCCTCCAATGCCCACACCTCCATTTCACCAAAGCGCTGACCACCAAATTGTGCCTTACCACCCAACGGCTGCTGTGTCACCAATGAGTACGGGCCAGTTGAACGGGCGTGAACCTTATCCTCGACCAAGTGAGCCAGCTTCAACATGTGCACCATGCCAACTGTGACTGCCTGGTCAAACGGCCGGCCGGTCTTGCCGTCCAACAGCAATTCCTTACCTAACGTCGGCAGCGGTACATGGGTAAGCACCGTGATCTTAGCGGCCAGCTCTTCCAGCTTTTCCAGATCCGCTTTGGTCGGGTCTACTTTGATTTCCTCAGGAAAATCATCGCCGTGGGTTTCCAGCATATCGGAATACCATTCGCGGACACACGCATTGATGGTCTCGGTATTGATAGGTTCCCAATTCACCTTGCCGACGACGGATTCCGCATCCGGGTACACCTTGTCGGGATCCCAACCGCGACTGCGCAGCCACTCCCTGGTAACCGATTCACGGGCGTAGCGAACATCGATACCTAGCCGCTCGACATCATAGCCATGCTCTTCGAGCCAGGCTGCAACGAACAAACGTCGGGCCTCGTCCTCATCCTGCAAGGATTCGAGGTCGTATTCCATCTCAGTCAGCCAATCCCAGGCCCAGCCGGTAGCGACCTTCCAAGCATGGTCAGCCAGCCAAGCACGCGCCAACTCAGCCGAGATCTCGCGCTCATTGGCTCCGTCGAA
>JAHEEY010000374.1 GCA_024640485.1 Chloroflexota bacterium
GTTGCTGTGGGCCGGCTATTGGCGGAGGCTGATTTTGCCGTGGCAACCGGCGGCTATGGCGGGACAATGGCAGGGGTGTCACAAGGGGCTTCTGAAGCCGGGGGCCACGTCATAGGTGTGGCGTCTGAGCAGATCGAACGTTTCCGCAATGCCGGTGTGAACCAATATGTAAAAGAGGTGATCAAGTTCGAGACATTGTCTGACAGATTGCTGCATCTTGTGAAATACAACGATGGCGTCATCGTACTGCCTGGTGGCATTGGAACCCTCTCGGAAATGGCCCTTGTTTGGAGCCTGGTTCAAGTCGGTGAAGTCGAAAAGAGGCCCATTGCCCTGCTCGGCGACATTTGGTCCGACACTGTGCGAGCGTTTGTTCGTCCCGAGTATGTCACAGAAGCGCATTTGGCAAAGCTGCATTTCGCGAAGTCACCTGCAGACGCGGTGGCGCATATCGTGGCACATGTCCCCTAGCGAGGATTGCCCAGCCGGCTGTAATACAGTGCCGAGAACTGACGACTTATGAAGAGATTGATATTTCTGAAACTTGGGGGATCGCTGATAACCGACAAGATGGGTGTGGAAGCGGTACGCACCCAACTCCTGTCTCGCCTAGTACGCGAAATTGCGGAAGCAAGAGAGGCTTGCCCTGAAATGCAGCTGCTGATTGGTAACGGCAGTGGATCATTTGGACATGTGGCTGCTGCCCGTGCGGGGACCAGGAACGGAGTGCATACGACAGAGCAGTGGTTTGGGTTTGCCCAGGTTAGCTCGGCAGCCGCAAGGCTAAACCGATTAGTCACCGAAGCGCTATTGGCTGCTGGTGTTCCGGCTGTTGCACTACAGCCCTCGGCTTCGGCAGTGTGTCGGAGAGGGCGGATTGAATCCATGGCAATCTCCCCGATACGGGCAGCCCTGTATGCTGGCATTGTGCCGGTCATCTACGGCGATGTTGCTTTTGACAGTGAGATCGGCGGGACCATTGTTTCCACTGAGGAACTCATGACTGCCATCGCATTTGAGCTTAAACCGTCGTGGCTGCTTTTGGCCGGGCAGACCAGGGGCGTAATTGACCATCAAGATCAAGTGATCCCTGTCATCACTCAGTCTAATTTCGGGGAAGTGGAGTCCATGCTGGGAGGGTCCAGCGGCACAGATGTCACCGGGGGCATGGCGTCAAAAGTAAAGGGCATGTTGGAGCTGGTTGCGGATCAGCCGCAAATGGCAATCCGCATATTCACTGGCATGATAAATGGCAATCTGAAGGATGTACTGCTTCACCACTGTGGAGAAGAAACTGACGTGGCGGCACCTGGAACGATAATTAGCGCTGGCTGAAACAGGGGAGTGCCTATTTTGAGGGTTTTCCCAAACATCCCTTTTCTAAAAGGCCGAGTTTGAGAATCTGAAGCAGCTACGCGGATTGCGGCATGAACACGAGCGTTGCCTCGCCGATGACCATGTCCCAGACATCTCCCATGGTGTCAGCCAGGCCGATGGTGCATCCAAGTTCGTTGGCGATTTCCTGAGGACTCAAATTGTCAAGAGTGATAGTGTCAGGATGGTCAAAAGTCACCCGAGGCAGGATGACGAAGTCGCCATGCCCGTCGGCCTTCAATTGATTCAGGATATCCTCACCCATGAGCAAACCGGCGGCCCGGATCGTCTCACCCAATCGCTGGTTGATGACTGGCCTGACTTCAAGATCAAGGCCGGTCATTTTCGAGAATTCCGCGGTAGCTTCAACTAGCAGGGGGGCAAACATGGTGCCAGTCACCAATGTAAAAGATGATCTCTGGAGCTGTGGCTGAACGTACGACTGAATCTCCCCCCTTACTGATTCCCACTCATCGAGGAATCTTCTGACCAGTCCCAGACCATTTTCATGCAGCTGTTGACCGTCATAGCTGTCCATCGCCGGCACTTCTCGATCCGTGATCAAGTACCATTCGTCAGTGGGGTAGGCAAACCGAACGCCGAACTTCTCCAGATACGAGGGATGGAGCGACTCAACGTAGTCCAAAACAGCCTCGGCTTCCGCTTTGGTGTGGGGGCGCATCTTGTATTTGTGGTGTCGAGTGAGACCGACCGGTACCACGCTGATGGATTTCACTGCCGGCCACAATTCTGCAAGTTCTGCGATTGATCGTTCCATCAGCGGGCCGTCGTTGACCTCCGGTACTACCACCAACTGTGTGTGCACCTCAATATCTCTCTCAGCCAGCCATTTCAGCTGCTCGATAATATCAGGCGCGTCTTTGAACCGCAGGAAGTTGCGTCTCGCTTCCAGGTCAGTGACATGTACTGACACGTATAAAGGCGACAGCCGCATGTTCTCAATGCGCCACCAATCATGCTCACTCAGGTTCGTTAAGGTGACAAAGTGACCAAAAAGAAAAGAGTAACGATAATCATCATCTTTGATATAGAGTGTGCGCCGAAACTTGGGTGCCATCTGCAGCACAAAGCAGAACTCACACAGGTTCTTGCAAATCCTGATGTCAGTGTCGAAGGTTGGGTGGCTGAACTCCAACCCTAATGATTGCTGGTATTCCCGTTCTGCCTCAAATATGAAATACTCCTCGCCCCGCCGTACCAGCAGCTCCAGCGACTCTTCCGCGCCATAGAACTGAACATCAATGACATCTTCCACCGTTTGGTCGTTGATTGCCAGGAGTTCATCTCCAGGCTGCAGACCAATTTCATCGGCTACGCTGCCGGGCGCGATGCCAGTGATTTGGCCGCCGGAGAAAGTCGTCAGATCAAGTTCTTGGAATAAAGGCATGGGTGGTATCGCTTACGTATGGTTCCCGGGCTGCCGGCTTCCGCTAGGAAACACGCAGAGCAAGTATATGCTGGACGATTTCTTCCGGGGTTCGATCGGTAGTGTCAATCACAATGGCGTCGTCGGCTGGCCGAAGGGGTGAAATCTGCCGGCTGCTGTCGATCTTGTCACGGCGGAGTACATCTTCCAGGATGATTTCATAGGCATTGGTATGCCCTTGGGCCTGTCGATCTTCCCATCGTCGCCGAGCGCGCTCTTCAGCGGAGGCAGTGATGAACAGCTTCAGCGGCGCGTCCGGCGTAACCACCGTGCCGATATCCCGTCCCACCATGACCACCCGGCCCGACTCAGCGAACGCGCGCTGCTGCCGGACCATTTCAGACCGCACTTCCTTGTAGCTCGATACCAAGGACACATTGGTGTCGACATCAGGGGAACGCAATTCCCAGGTTACATCAACGCCATCAACATTGACCGTGTACATACGCCCATCATCTGCCGCTCCAGGCGGCAGAATTTCGATTTCAATCTCTTGGGCTACCCGGCTGATTGCGACCTCGTCTTCAATGCTGACCCGTCTCTTCAGGGCAGCCAAGGTTACCGCGCGGTACATACAGCCGGTGTCAATCATCAAATAGCCCAGTGAATTTGCAAGAATCCATCCCACCGTAGACTTGCCGGAGGCTGCCGGCCCGTCGATCGCAATCACCGCTTCAAGCGTTTTCGAATCCAACTTCATTTTCCCTTTTTCTGGTAAGGTTTCTTTCCGGATGAAGGCTTGCCGCCGCGTCGTGGTTTAGATGCTTGAATGGTCGCTTTTAGTGTAGACACCTCTTCGGGAGTCAAATTGCGCCAATCGCCAATCTTTAACTTGCCTAAGGAAATCGGGCCTATCTTTTCTCTTACCAATTGTTTCACTGGGTGACCCAGCATATTGGCAATCCGCCTTATTTGCCGCTTCCGGCCTTCGCGCATCACGATTTCCAGTCTCGTAAATGACATTTCTTGATTGATAACCCGAATCTGCGCCGGCGCAGTCTTCCGGCCCTCGAGGTACATCCCCCGACGCCATTGCTGCAAATTCTCCGGCGAGATTTTCCCTTCTACAGTCACGTTGTACGTTTTCTCATGCCCGTACCTGGGATGAGTCAGTTTGTGCGCCAGATCGCCGTCATTGGTCATCAGGATAAGACCGGTGCTTTGTTTGTCTAGCCTGCCGACAGGATAGAGATGGCCGGGCAGTGGGATCAAGTCACGAACAGTCTTTCGGCCTTGGTCTAGCTCGTCGTCCAGCGAGGAGATCACCCCTTTAGGCTTGTTCAGGGCAACGTAGATCATGGCTTTGCTGCTGAGGTTCAGCAGCATCCCGTTTACTTCAATGCGATCGCTGTTGGGATCTGCCTTATCACCCAGCCGGGCAACACGGCCATTGATCCGAACTTTGCCGGCTACGATAACCTTTTCATTCTCACGGCGCGATCCGAGACCGGCCTGAGCCATTAGTTTCTGTACTCTTTCTTCCATTACTTTGTACCCATAGCTCGCGAGTATATCACAGAAGGGATTACCTTCCTGGAAATCAACTTGCACGCCAAGAAATTATCTAGGTGAACAAGATTCTTCCGATTCGCTGGTTACATCGTTCAAATCATAAGGACTGTCCCACAATGAAAGGTAACTTACATCTTGAAGAAGTTCAAAATTACCTGCGAAGTAGGCATCAAAGATAAGGCGAAAGGAATTCACTGGCGAAATCGACTCATACAGTGCCGAAGGGCGCGGGTATGGAAGATAATAGGCATTGAGAATAGCCATTCTTTCTTTACTACATGTGAGCTCAAGAGACTCCCAGTCCAACATAGACCCTGGTCCGTGGTCGCTTTGAACAATAATTATCGGCCTATCCTCAGAGTTATTAATGATATTCTCTAATGCGTTCTTCAGCAGCACATTTATGTACACAAGCTGATTAATGTATCCGGCTCGATATTCCTCTTCTGTGCCGGCAAAGCGGCTGCCGTCAAAAAGGCTAAAATCG
>JAHEEY010000375.1 GCA_024640485.1 Chloroflexota bacterium
GTAGATCGTGTAGATGGTGGTGCTGCAGGGATTGTGCAGCAGACTGAACAGCATCAGGTTGACCGCCGTCAGCAGCGTCCAACCGCCCGCCTGAAACAAGCTCATCATCTCCTGGCTGGACTCGGACTCGAACATCACCCCAGCGCCGGCGCCGGCATTTGCCGCCCCGGTGGTCAGCACGGTCAGCATCAGCACCGTGGGAATAACGATTTCGTTGGCTGGAATGGCCACGATGTAGGCCACCAGGATCACCCCGTTCAACCCCAGCAGCAGCCCGACTGGATTGAGGAAGTTGATCACATGCTCGGCGACAGATAGGCCGCCGAAGGTGATATTGGCGCTGAGCCAAATCACCGCCCCTGCCGGCATGGCGAAAACCACGGCCCGCCAGAGCACCATGCTGGTGCGATCAATCAGAGAAGTGTAGATTGTCTGCAGAACCCGCGGGGGGCGGTATGGCGGCAGCTCCAGGCTGAAGGTGGAGACTTCCCCTTTCAGCAGCGAGTGGGAAAGGCTCCATGAGACCGCGAAGGTAAGCAGCACACCCAGCACCGCGATGCTGACCACCGCCAGCGCCGATATCACCCCGCCTAAAAAGGCTGGCGCCAGGCTGCCGATGAACAGGGTGGCGATTAGGATTTGGGTTGGCCAGCGGCCGTTGCATAGGGCGAAGTTATTGGTGATGATCGCGATGAGCCGCTCGCGGGGGCTGTCGATAACCCTGGTGGCGACGACGCCGGCGGCGTTGCAGCCGAATCCCATCATCATGCTCAACGCTTGCTTGCCATGGGCGCCTGACTTGCGGAAGATGTTATCCAGGTTGAAGGCCACTCGCGGCAGATAGCCGAAATCTTCCAGCAGGGTGAACAAGGGGAAGAAGATAGCCATCGGCGGCAGCATCACACTGACCACCCAGGCGGTAGACAAGTACATGCCGTCGATCAGCAGCCCGCTCAGCCACCAGGGCATGTTGATCGACGCCGCGCCGTCTTTCAGCACCGGCTGGACCACATCCAGCAGCAGGGTTGCCAGCCACTTGGACGGGACATTAGCCCCGGAGATAGTCAGCCAGAAAACAACCGCGAACAGCAGTACCATCAATGGGAAACCCCATATACGGCTGGTCACTACCTTGTCGATGGTCCGATCCAGATCAAAGCGGGGCGCTTCCCCTGGGCGGGTGACCGCCCGATCAGCTATTTTCGCGGCGTCAGCGTAAAGATCCTCCATCAGCCGCTCGTGAAATTCCTGGCCTACCTGCCAGCGCAGCGATTCGGAGGCGGACAGTAAGTCTGTTCCTTCTATGGTTCGGGTGGTCATGCCGGCACCTCAATCGCGGTTTGTGCCGCCGGCTGGCGGGGGGCGGCGGTCCTGGTTAGTTCGCCCAACTCCCCATTCTTGACGGCATCGATGATTCGCTGGTCACCATCTAGGAGCCTCAGGGCCACCCAACGGGAATTTGGCAGCTCCGGATAGAGCCTCTCAATCTGCCCCACCAGCTGCTTGATCGCCATGGCAATGGCCGGCGACTCATTTCTTACCCGATGGGGACGGCACTGCACCTCGCCGCTGGCTACTTCGGATACCGCTTTCAGAAGCTGGTCCAGCCCCTCGCCGGACCGGGCCGAGGCAGGCACCACCGGCACGCCCAAATCGCGGGCCAGCCGGCGGTCGTCGACCTGCAGCTTCTGCCGCCGGGCCTCGTCTATCAGATTCAGGCAGATGACCGCCCGGTCGGTGATTTCCAGCACCTGCAGCGCCAGGTTGAGATTGCGCTCCAGCCTGGTGGCGTCGACCACGATGATGGTCACGTCTGGCTGGCCGAAGAGGATGAAATCCCTGGCCACCTCCTCATCCAGGCTGGTAGACAGCAGTGAGTAGGTTCCGGGAAGGTCCACGATCTTATAGCGGCTGTCGCCGTAGCTGTAGCCGCCTTCGGCACGGGTCACCGTTTTGCCGGGCCAGTTGCCGGTGTGCTGCCGCAGGCCGGTCAGGGCGTTGAATACGGTGCTTTTGCCGGTATTGGGGTTGCCGGCCAGGGCCACCACGTAATCCCAGTTGGTCATGTCGACGCCCAGCTTCAGCAGGTTGCCGGCATTGTGCGCCGGGCAGGTCGCGCATGCTTCCGATGGGCTCTTGATCGGGATGATTTCAGGTGTGTTCGTTGAAGGGTTCATTCGTTTGACCTCACGATGTTAATTAGTTTTGCCTGGTCACGACGCAGCGCAATCAGCGCCCCGCGGACCAGGAAGGCGGTGGGATCGCCGCTGGGGCTGCGAATTTCCGCCCGGACCTGTGTCCCCGGCAGAATGCCCAGATCCATGAAACGGCGGCGTTCAGCGCCGCGGCATTTGGCGGAAATACTGACCACTTCGGCGCGTTCGCCAAGATGTAAGGCGGTGAGCTGCTCGGTGTCAAGGGCTTCCGGTTCCACGCTCACTTCAGCCGGCAGCGGCCGCACCGAGATATTGTTGGCCACAATGGGCGCCAGTATGTGCTCGTCGCCGTCGACCCAGATTTTGACCCGGGAGCCATTGGATTCCAGCACTTGAAGCACCATGCCGGGATGAATCCCTTCGGCCACAATTTGAGCGTAAACGATTTCAGGCTCATCTTCCAGATGGACGATATGGGCCATGGTATCCACCGGCACCGTGCTCAGCGGCTGTCCGCCGTGAGCCACGAATTCGCCGTCGGACCTGGGAATCGGGTCGCCGTGGGGATCGTGCGTGGGATTGCCCAATTGCGCCGCCAGGGCGTCCACCTCTTCAGGCGTCAGCAAATGCTCCAACTTCTCGGCCCTGCCGTGCCAATCCGACTCCGCGTAACCAGTCTCATCAGCCAGATAACGTTCCCACAGCCGGTGGGCCCGGATGATATGAAGGGCGGACTCTCGCCCTTTTGCCGTCAGCCGGATTTCGCCCTGCTCCATGGCCATCAAGCCGCTGTGCTGTGTCTCCGCCAGCAGGTGGGCGGTAGCATCCAAACCGACATTGAGGGCGCCGGCGATGCTTTCCACGGAAGGTCTGGTCCCTTGCCGTTCGCATTTGTGTACATGCTTCAGTAAATCTTCTACTCGAACCCGATCATTGTTGCGCTGGGACTCCTGCCAGCGAGGGACTAGCCCCCGCTCGGGCCGGAAGAGCCAGAAAGTAACTAGCGCCAACGCTGCCAGAACAAGCAGATAAACTAGGGGGTCGGGCATGTGGTGTACTCCTAAATTTAGTCTAGACTAAATAATATTTTAATCTCACCTTATTATACACTTTGCAGGTTCGAGGTCAAGCCTCCACAGGCTCCGCAGGATGAGAAGATTGTTAATGTCGTCAGCGGGCAGGAAAAATAGAAGTTGACGCTTGACTTAGTTGTTTGTATCATTACTAATAGTTATTATTGAAACAACTATTTGGTGCGACGAGGTCAGACAAGCAGCATGGATTTACTGGCTGATTTGATGAAGATTGGATTCACGGAATATGAGGCAAAGGTCTACTTGGCCCTGCTGCACAACCATCCGGCTACCGGATACCAGCTGAGCAAAGAGTCAGGCGTCCCCCGCTCCATGGTTTATGAGGCGCTGAAGCGGCTCCACGGACGCGGTGCGGCATTGGAGACGGTTGAAGGCCGCTCCACCCTTTACCGCCCGCTGCCGCCGGCGATGCTGCTGGACAGGCATGAATCCTCGCTGCGCAGAAGAGTTGAGCATCTTCGAGACGGTTTAGGGAAGCTGTACCAATCGGATGTCGATGATCGTGTCTGGTCAATCCACGGCAGAGAAGCGACCCTGGCCTATGCCATCAAACTGATCAATGAAGCCGCCCGAGAGCTTTTTTTGGTGCTGACCGACGCCGACCTGGCCACTCTCCAAAGCGAAATCGCCGCCGCCAGCCGCCGAAACGTGGCCGCCAACACCTTACTCACCGGCAGCGGCAGCTTGAGTCACGGACGGGTAGCCTACCACCCCCCACTGGAGAGCGAACTGCAGGGGCTGACCACCACCTTGCTGGTAGTGGCCGACGACAGCGAGCTCCTCATCGGCAGCAGCACCCCACACCAGCCAACCACTGCCACCATCACCCGCAACACCGATCTCGTTTTGATCGGCCGCCAATTCGTCTGGATGGAGCTGTTTACCCAAAGAGTGTATGCCCAGCTGGGGCCGGACCTGCTGGCCAGGCTGGCGCCAGAAGATCGGGATATTTTCGAAAGTTTGACCGGTACCGCCGGCCGAATCAGAACGGAGTGAGTCTGGAGAGTTTTTCATGGACGCAGCATTAGTTGACACAATCATCGCGGCGACGATCACCGTACTGGCGAACGGCATCGGTGGATTTCCATTCCTCTTTATCAAGGATTTTCCGGCCAACATCGCCCGCATCGGCTGGGCCGCGTCTGGCGGGCTGATGCTCTCCGCTTCGGTCTTCAACCTGATCCTGCCTGGTGTGGTGGACGCCGGCTATGTGCCGGTGGCCATCGGCATATTCGCTGGCGCGGCCCTCATGGTGGCGACAACAAAATGGCTCGACCACCGCGATTTCGAAGTCAAAGGGTTGAGCAAAGACGGCACCAAACGGATCATTATGGTGCTGGCTACGCTGTTCATTCACAGTTTTCCCGAAGGATTGGCCATCGGCGTCGCCTACGGCTCCGGAGAGGCTGCCCTGGGTATCCTGATGGCAGTTGCCATCGCTATCCACAACATACCGGAGGGGCTGGCGGTTTCACTGCCGCTGCGGGCCGAAGGGATCAGCGGCTGGAAATGTGTGGGCTGGGCGATCTTCTCCGGCCTGCCCCAACTGCTGGCGGCTG
>JAHEEY010000376.1 GCA_024640485.1 Chloroflexota bacterium
TGCCGTTGCTGTCCAGGGTTAGTTCCATCGCCATTTCACGCAGTGCGTCCAGGTCCCATGAGGTATCGTCATAGTCCGTGGTCGGGTAATCTACACCGGCGGCATCAAAGAGATCTTTGTTGTAGAAGATGAAAGAAGGGAACATGCCCAGCGGCAGACCGACCATTTTCTCGGGATAATCGTACAGTTCAACGGCTGCGCCGTAGAAGTCGCTGGTATCGAAGTTCTCTGCTTCAATCAGAGGGGTGATATCTTCCCACATGTCGAAATAGGCGGCGGCTACATCGACACCGCCAGGGCCAACCAGTTCGGGGGATTCACCACCGGACATCATCGCCACCAGCCGCGTCGTGGATTCTTCATTGGGGACGATCATGAATTCAATTTCAATTGTGTCGTGCTCAGCGTTGAATACTTCCGCCAATGCTTCTTGGGCGCCAATCTGGTCCGGATCGGTGCCGGTGCCCAGGCCAACGAAAATCCTCACCTTGACCTTCTCTTCCGCTGCGGGTGCGGGTTCTTCTTGTGTATCAGTGGTGCCGGTGTCAGCCGGTTGGGTATCGGCGGCACCTTCGGTTTCCGCCGTATCCGCGTCTCCGCCGCCGCAGGCGACCAGCAGCAGGCTCATCAATAAGAACAAAACAGCTAACCAAACGGATCTCTTCTTCATTTCAGGATCTCCTCCTAATTTGGGGAAATAGTCGCTGAAACCGGGTTGAAAAAAACCTTCACAATTCCGGTTCCATCATCAGGCGCTCGCAAACCATCTAAAAAGAAACGATCAGCACCCGACATGTTCTTGCTGTTCAGTCGAAAAAGCGGAAAGGGTCCATCACCTCCTTCATCTATCGCAGGTTATCGCCATCGCTGACAATGTTGGGCGGATTCGGTTCATCACATCACGACGAAGATGAGCCGCAGCCGCATGATTGGCGAATGATCAGCTCGGTAGGCAAGATCACTAACGAGGTTGCCTGACCGGTACGAATAAGACGGATTAATTGGTTCGCTGCCTCCTGACCGACCTGTTCAATCGGGGCGCGTACTGTGGTCAAGGGTGGGGAGAGATGCCGTGATAAGGGAAGATCGTCGAAGCCGACCACAGCGATATCTTGCGGGATACGTTTGCCGGCACGTTTCAAGGCGGTGATGACACCGGTGGCGGCATCGTCATCGCCAGCAAAAATGGCATCAAGCTCCATCCCTTTCAACAGCCATTGTTCGACGGCTGACCTGGCGTCATTCTCGTTAAACCCCCCATTGGCCACCAGTTCCGGATTGAACGGTATGTTATGAGCTGTCAGCGCTTCAAGGTATCCCATCTGGCGCCATTTGGAATCTTCGTGCTCCTCTGGCCCGGCCAGGAAGCCGATACGGCGGCAGCCGTGGACTTCAATGAGATGTTCGACTAGTTTCCGCGAACCGGCTTTGTTTTCGACCGTGACGCTGGGGATATTCAAATTGGCAGGTGGTGTTTGGTGAAGCAGGACCAGGGGGAAATTTCGTTTGTACATGCGCTGTAGATCGGCATCACTCAAGCTGTTGGTGAAGACCAGCAGGCCGTCACTGTTGTGCCCGCCAAGCGGAAGATTGAGCCGGGCGGATTGGTGGACATCAGTCTGCATCGAATATATCAGTAGGGCCATGCCGTTCTGAGAAACTGCTTTCTCAATCCCTCTGAGCATGGGCGAAAAATAGCTGCCGCCTATCATGGGCAGCAGCAGGCCTAAAGTATTCGTTTTGTTGCTGGCGAGTCCGCGGGCAGCGGCGTGGGGGGTGTAGTCTAGTTCGGCGACCGCATTGTAAACCCGTTCTGCCGTTTCGCTGGCCACCGGAGCGGTCTGATTGATCACCCGGCTGACCGTGGCAATTGAAACACCCGCGTGTTTGGCTACATCAGATATTGTTGCCCGCTGTGAATGTCCTGCCGTGGTCATGGGTTTGAACCAATTGAGACTGCAACTAGAGCTGGAAAGATGCTAAAAACAGGTCATGTAAGCGCTTACATACTATACAGAGGGGCCAGATGATTGTCAAGCGGCTTTTGGAAGGGGGGTTTGAGGCAGGGGCTCAGGAGCCAGGGCAGAAATCCTGACCCTGTCCCCGTGATAACAAGGCCGAATCGATTGACGACAGTCGGGGCGGCTTAAGGAGCCTTCTCCCAGAGGGAGATGGTATCGATCTGGAAATTATGAGGGGTCATGTCGATGGGCTGCAGCGCCTTCAGCTGGTAGCCGACTCTAGCAAGCTGTTTGCCATCACGAGACACGGTGGCGGCATCGGAGCTGACATAGATTAGCCGAGCCGGGGCCATCTCGATGACGCTTTTCCGAGCCTCAACAGATAGGCCGTCATCCGGCGGATTGATCACCATCAGGTCAGGCTTGGCGTCAAGCATGGGCAGCACATCTTCGACCCAACCCTGGTACAGGGAGATGTTGTCAAAATCGGCCAGATTGACGCTGGCATCCTCGATCGCGTCGGCGTTTGCTTCGATGCCGATCAGCTGAGCTGCGCCAACGGCCAAGAATCTGGTCAGCATGCCGACGCCGCTGTACAACTCTACGACGGTTTCGGCGCCAGACAAGGCGGCGAATCTGACCAATGTGTCAATCAGCAGTTCCGCCGCGGCTGGGCTGGGCTGGAAGAAGCAGCCAGGTGAGACCCTGAAATCGCTCCCCCTAACGGATTGAATCAGGTGATTGTCGCCAATGAGCGAGGCTGCGGTGCGATCTGGTAGGATAATGGCCACGGAAATAGGGAAGTCAACCTCGAGTTCCGGCGGCTCTACGTCATCGATTTCCATGGCGGCCAACAGCGCTTCATCATCGCCGACACGCAGGGTCATTTTTCGCAGTCCCGGCAGTTCCATATCCAAATCTTGCCACAATGTGCTCAATTGGGGATGGATGATCGGACAGCGCTCAATAGGGATGACCTTGCCCACGCTGGGGGACCAGAAACCCAGACCCCCTTCTTCCGTTGGGCTCAAGCTGATGTCATGACGGTATGCCCACGGCGTGGGGTTTGCTAAAGTGGGCATCACATTCGCTTCTCTGAAGCCGCCGATACGGCTCAACTGATCCTGGACTACCTCTTGTTTAAGCTTCAACTGAGCTTCATAGGCGATGTGCTGGAAGTGACAGCCGCCGCACACGGTGAAATGGGGGCATTGCGGCTCAACCCGATCCAGGGAGGGGGATAGGAGCTCCAGCAGTTCCCCTTGGGCGTAGCTCTTCTTTTCAGAGGTGATGCGGACGCGAACCTGTTCGCCAGGGATAGTAAAAGGTACAAACACAGCGCGTCCGGACTCGTCGCGGCCCATGGCGGATCCGCCGTTGGCCATCGATGTCAATTGTAGGGTTAATTCTTGCATAATGTAGCTCTGCAGATGAAGGGGGATCGGCGGCAGCGGATCCCAGGCTTCTATAACCGCCCTATGGCGATGATTTTGGTGAATGAGGCGATAAACCAATGTATCAGCCAGGGATAGATGAACGATTGCGACTGCCAGGCGACGAACCCAAAAGCGATGCCGCCGAAAATAGTGCTCAACGTCTCTACTTCGGGCTTGCCTAAATGCATGAAGGCGAATGGGACCGCCTGGAACAGGATGGCTGGGCCGGCGCCAATGATGCGGGCCATGCCGAATAACATGAAGCCGCGCCAAACGAATTCCCAGCCAAACAGATCGACGCCGGTCAAATAGATCAGGCGGCTCAATTCTTTTGGGGCACGGGCATAATATTTCTGCATGGATGGGGTGCGCGCGATGAACCAGAGCAGGATTGCCATGCCGACACAGGCGACGGCGGTCCAGAATAGCCCTTTGCGCCAATCGCCGATTTGAAAACCATAAGCAGAAGGGGAATCCTTAAACAGCAGCAAGATGAGCAGCATTGGCAGCAGAAAATATAGGATCATGCGGTCGTAAGCTTTGGTACCGGTCAGTCGATGATTGTAGTAGTCGAGTACCGGCACCACCACACTGAATATGACCAGAAACATCAGCTTAAGATCGAAAGTTATGCCGCCAATTGTCATTTGCTTGTTCCTTATCATGGGTCCGGATCCTGCCGATTTATCGATGGAATCATTCATTGCGGCCTGTCCGCTGAGCGCGGCAAACGCCAGGGTTGCTTTCAGGTGCGGCCAATCAGGCTCATGTGACGAGCGTGACGCTGTGAGAGTCCTGATTATAACAAAAAAACGCGTGCCGGGTCTTTTGAGCCCGACACGCATCTCTTAACTAATATCGTTATCGCAATATCGCAGAAATAATCTTAGGTTGGGTACGGCAATTATCCGAGCTGTACCATATCAGCCAGTATTCGCTCCATAGCCATTGTGTGGCTGCAAACACCGCGAGAACCGAAAAAGCCGCAATCACAGCTCCAATCACCGGAGTGATATTCAACGACGTGGTCGGCGTTGTTATCGCCCTGAATTCTTACTTTGAGGGATTCGAATTCAATCCGGTCGCGTTCTTCAGAGTATATCTTCGCTTTTTCGATTTTGCTGATCATCCCATAGTCCATAGCTAATTTTCTCCTCTCTGCAAGACTGCAAAAATCGGCAAGAACTTGCCACAATTAAAAAAAAAGACACGCAGGGGTGCGTGTCTTGTGAGACTAAGTTGTCTGCGGGATTAGTATTTTTACTGGTCCGCTCATGGGCTTTAGTATACACAACATAGTGGGCATGTCAATCAAATTTGACAGGAGTTTTCAAACCAGTTATTTCCCCTCCTGTGATCGCTTCGGCGACAGTTGAAAATCGGCCGAA
>JAHEEY010000377.1 GCA_024640485.1 Chloroflexota bacterium
ACATCGCCCATGCGGTACTCTTTTTCGCTTCTGATTACGCCGGCTGGATCAGCGGACAGGTGCTTTCGGTGGATGGCGGCAGCTAGCAGGCGGAACAGCCCGCCGATTAGTTATCACCCAGTCAGGACAGGGATGCGGGAGGGCGCCATCCTCAGCGCTGGTTGAGGGCTTCAAAAGCGCGTTCCACGAACCAGCGGTGGCAGTCGCGCATCGTACCCTCGGTAATATCGCTCCGGCCGAAAGCCGACCATATGGCGGCCCATTCGCTGATCTGATTGGCCGGACCCAGCGCCGCCGCCAAATCCCAGCAGGGCAGGGAAGCCAACGAAATGGGGTTCAGCGTCTGGTATCGCTCTGTGAATGCCGCCATCGCCTCTACGCCGAAACCCATCAGCATATCTAGCCGGCTCACCGCCAAATCGGAGACCGGATCGCCCATCTTTGCGTTCTCCCAATCGATTACCGCCGCCAGGCTACCGTCTCGCCACAGCAGATTGCCTGGCCAGAAGTCGCCGTGAAGCAGGACCGGCGGCTCTGGCTCCCGCCAGGGCCACATGCCGGTCAATTGAGCCCTGATCCGCGGTTCATCAAGGGAGAGATCGGGGGATGGGGGCTGGCTGCCCAACAGCCGGTCCATCCGCTGCCTCTGGTCTGGCAGACGTGAGCGGGCCTTGTCGGTGACTGTTACGGAATGGATTTTGGCCAGCTGTCCGGCCGCTTCCCGGGCGTATGCCGTTGGGTCGGCTGGGGCGTATTCCGGGCTGCCGTCGATATAGCCGATCACTAGATAGGGGGCCGGGAAGATACTTTTCGACTCATCCAGGAGAACCGGCGCCGGTGTTTTTACGCCGCTGCCGGCCAAAATCTGCAAAATCTCGAATTCGTCGGCGGCTGCCCCTGGATTTGCCGCTAATGAGCGAGCGCCAGGTTGGCGGCGAATCAGCTTAACTGCCTTCCCATCCGGCAGCAGCAGCTCAAAAGCGGTCATATGGGCCGAAATCCCGCCCCGCAGCGGCCAATTTCTCAGCAGAGTGCTGCCCGGAAAGAGACGCTGGCCCAGCGCCTCCAAACCTGTTTCTATCTGGGTATCACTCATGCTGCTCTATTCAGCTCCTTGGTAGCAAACGGTAGTTGTCTGTTCGACCGTCGCCGCAATAATTAAAATTCCTTGATCCAGCCGATCATTGTATGAGAACCTGCTTCGCCAGGCATCTTCATTCCGTCCGATCCTGTGGTTGAATTATTCCCCATCATATAGGATACTTGCCACTGATACTCATCTGCCGGCATGGTGCCCCGGGGGGATCGTGCCTTTCTATCGAAACCGTGTAGTTGTAAACCAAGTCGAGGGTACCATGGCAAAACCAATCTTTAAGTGGGCAGACCCCTTTCTGCTGGACGATCAGTTAACCGATGAAGAGAAGATGATCCGTGATTCGGCCCGCGCTTATTGTCAGGGCAAATTGATGCCCCGCATCCTGGAGGCGCATCGCCACGAGACCTTCGACCGCGCTGTCTTCAACGAAATGGGCGAAATGGGATTGCTGGGGCCGACCATTCCTGAGAAATACGGCGCTGCCGGCTTGAACAACGTCTCCTACGGCCTCATCGCCAGAGAAGTAGAGCGGGTTGACAGCGGCTACCGCAGCACCATGAGCGTGCAGAGTTCCCTGGTCATGTACCCGATCTACACCCACGGCAGCGAAGCGCAGCGGCAGAAATATCTACCCAGGCTGGCCTCCGGCGAATGGGTGGGCTGTTTCGGCCTGACCGAGCCCAATCACGGCAGCGACCCCGGCAGCATGGAGACCCGCGCCAAGAAAACCGACGGCGGCTGGATCCTCCACGGCAACAAGATGTGGATCACCAACTCTCCCATCGCCGATGTCTTTGTGGTTTGGGCCAAGGCGTACGGCCACGCCAATGACCAGGGCGACAAGGATGGCGATATCCGCGGCTTCATCCTGGAGAAAGGGATGAAGGGGCTGAGCACCCCCAAGACCGAGGGGAAGTTCAGCCTGCGGGCCAGCATCACCGGAGAGATCGTCATGGACGAGGTCTTCGTCCCCGACGAGAACATCCTGCCCAATGTGCGCGGCTTGAAAGGGCCGTTCAGCTGTCTGAACAAAGCCCGCTACGGCATCTCCTGGGGGGCGCTGGGTGCCGCCGAATTCTGCTGGCACGCCGCCCGGCAGTACACCCTGGACCGCACCCAGTTCGGCCGTCCCCTGGCGGCCAACCAGCTCATCCAGCTGAAACTGGCCAATATGATGACCGATATCACCCTGGGGCTGCAGGGCGCCCTGCGCGTCGGCCGGCTTTTGGATGAAGGCAAAGCCACCCCGGAAATGATCTCTTTGGTTAAACGGAACTCCACCGGCAAAGCGTTGGATATCGCCCGGGTGTCCCGCGACATGCACGGCGGCAACGGCATTTCCGACGAATTCCACGTCATCCGCCACATGATCAACCTGGAAGCGGTGATCACCTACGAAGGGACCCACGATATCCATGCCCTAATTTTGGGACGGGCCCAGACCGGGATTCAAGCATTCATGTAGCCGGGGCCGGCATGCTCAGAAAGAAACGAAAAGGACGCGCTCAGGCGCGTCCTTCTATTTTGTCGAGATTTGAGATAATGGAGCGGTGCGGCGGCTGGTCAGATAGCCAGCCCGCCTCAGCTGAATCAAATCCGCGGCGAATAAATCGGTTGTTTGCTGTCGTCACCGATCCAGCCGGAACCAGTATCGTCCTCCAGCAGGTAGTAGCGGCCGTGGGCCCAAGAGTAAAAACCACCCCAACTCTTCAGAGTCTGGCCATCGATGTGCACCTTCACCCCTACCTCCACCGCCCGGCGGATGTCCCGCAGCTCATCAACCAGATCCAGAAATTCCCGCGCTTTGTACATCTGGTCAAATTCGGCAAGCGTGCCGTCATCGATGCTGTACTCCTGTACGGGAATTTGAAACACCAGATCCGTTTGATCCAGCACCAGCGTGAAGTTCTGATCATTCTCCAGCATCGTCTCCAGGAACTTACTGGCGAAACTCAGCCAGGGTGTCGGCCAGCCCTGCCGCTTGGCCCACTTCCTGAGGTCTGGGACTTGATACCAGTTATAAACCAGCCGGTTCTTTTCTGCTGCTTTTTTTACATTGAGGCGGTCAGAAGGTCCAGCCTGCCGCATCGCCCAATCGGGAATCGCCATTGACATCGTAATCTCCTCTTCGCCGCAGGGAAACGGTGATGATAGAAGTAATCATGTTATCGTAAACGGTTGAGAGGAAGGGCGCAACTCTTTTGGGGCTATGACTCATCCATGTCTAAGGGAAGACGGAAGCTGACGATGGCTGAACTCCGCATCTGTCGAGGTTGCCCTCGATATTTCTCTCGGTCACAATGGAAAGATGTTCGGCCGCATCTTCGATTCGAGAACGGTGCCGTCACCATTACGCCCCGCGCCAGCCGATCCCGTGGTCCTTGCGCTCCCATGATCAAGAGGCTGCGGGCCGCTTGAGGGAAGGGAGCCAGAGACTGGTCGGCCTAAGCTGACAGGAACTCTCACCTTTGCAACCGAGAATACCTGTATGACAAAAGCCCTCGACCTAGTCGGGGGCTTCTGTTTGTTATTCGGTGATCAGCTATCAGCTGAGCATGACCGCAGCACCACGATTAACCCGCCGCGCCGTATCCGTTGGCCCCATTCATGCCGTTCTTGGCGTGATTGACGAAAAAGTGCATCCGGTTGAAGAAATTCACTTCGCTGACTCCGGCGTCGGCGTCCAGGAAGAGCATGTTCAGCCGGGGATACTTCTCCTTCAGCCGTTTCTGCACGCCCTTGGCGACCACATGGTTGGCGATGCAGCCGAACGGCTGCAGGCAGAGCACATTGTCGACCCGGTCTTTGACAAAGGAAGCCACCTCGCCGGCGATGAGCCATCCTTCGCCGTACTGATGGTTCAAGCTGAGGATCTCCCTGGCCCGGGCGGCGATTTCCTGGATATCATGGCGGGGATGGTAATGCCGGAAACCGCGCATCACCTGGTCAAATTGGTTCAGGTAGCTTTTTGCCAGCATCTCACCCAACAGGGTCCACAGCCACAGCCCATCGCGCCGTTTGACGTGGGTTTTTACCCCATTTTGAACGCTGACGATGCCGCCGGCGAAAAACTCGAAGAAGCTGGGCATCACCACCTCAATCCCCTGCTCCATCAGCCAGTTGGCCACGTAGTTGTTGGAGAAGGCGTTGTATTTGACGTAGATTTCGCCGACGATGCCGACTCTGGGGTAGTCACCCGGCACGCATTCGATCTGGTTGTAATCAGCCACCGCCTGCTCCAGCGCCGCCAACAGCCCCCGCTTGGACAGCTCGATGGACTGGTCCATGAAGGCGTTGATGTACTTATCAGTCACCGACTGCGTCGCCCCCTTGTGTTTCTCGCGGACGACGGTGGCATGGTACATCTCCGAGAGGGCATCGGTGAACATCATCCCTAAAGCGGCCTTGTAGATAAACAGTTTGGTATTGAAAGTGAAACCTGGCTGGTCGTTAAGCACGTTGAGGCTGGTAGACAGGGTCACCACGGGTACGTCAGCGAATCCTGCCGCGACCAGCGCCTTCTTGATCATCGATGGGTAGCTGGTGGCCCGGCATTGTCCCCCGGTCTGGGAGAATCCGATAGCGGTCTTGGATAAATCATATTCCCCCGACTGCAGCGCTTTCACCAGATCGCCCAGGGTGATGATGCCGGGGTAGCAGATCTCGTT
>JAHEEY010000378.1 GCA_024640485.1 Chloroflexota bacterium
TTCCAATAGGTCTCTCTCAGAGTGATACATCTGAATCCGGGAAGAGTAATCCCTCATCGTCTCTCGATGCAGCAGTTCATGCCGCCAGAACAAGGTCGACTCGTCAAAGGTGCCTTCGGGATCAGAACCCAGATCCGGCAGAGAGGAGTCAAACCAGACCGGCTTGAAGATACTGGTGCACGGGGCAGCCGTGCCGGTGAAGAAATGGCTCTGGTTCGCCGGGTGCAGATGGGAGACCATCGACCCGGTGGTCTGGCTGCCCCGAACGGGCCCAGCACTGGCATGCATACAGACGGTAGCACCGGTGATGCCGGCAGCTGGCTCCCGAGAAGGCTTTTCCGGGTGTCCATGGTTCCGCAGCGCTGCCATGACCACGGCGGGTGTTACTTGGCCGATTTGAGCAGAGAGCAGTTGGGTCGTTTGTTGGCAGCGGCGGCGGCAATCGCTGAAGGTGGTGTACAGAAAATCTGAATAGCAGTCGGCGAAACTAAACTGCTCCGCACTGCGGCACCACCCTTTTTTCACCGCATGATCCACCAGATCCGCTGAAGCCAGATCCCAATCAGTGCCGATGGTCAGGCCGTTGGAAATGGTATAGACACCGCTCACCTGCTTCGCCGCCCACTGCCGATCCGCTGTTTCCAATACCCAGGCATCATTGGGGTCGGCGATAATGAAGCTGTTGTGGTAGTACAGCTTGTGGTCAAAGCCGCAGTTTCCCCCCTGCCCATATTCAGCCAGCAGATCCGTGATCACGGTCACAGCGTCGCGAGCGGTGGCCGCCCTTTCCAGCGCCAACCGCAGGAAATCCATGCCAATCAAACCGGGATCTTTTTGATAAGGCATCTTGGTGAACACGGCCTCATTGCCGATGACCACACCATGCTCATTGCTTCCCATTTCGGCGCCCCAGATCCAGAAAGGCTTTGCCAATAGGACGGCGTGCGTGTGGGCGACCTGAGGAATATCGATGTAGGTCAGGTTAACCCGGCTGCCGGGAGCATGATCGGCGGCGGGGATGTGGAGGAGCTGATGCGCCTCATTAGGCTCACGATCTGAGTTCTTGCCAAAGATGGTCACGCCATCTTTCGTGGCGCTGCCGGTGACGACTACGGTATCGCACATGGAGTAACTCCTGCTAAGAGAACGGTGTCTGCCTGAAGCCAACGCCACTGGCAATCACCCAGCATCAGCACTTCGATCAACATCCACCGGGCCTTCAAGAGAGAACTGTTATTCCGGTTTTTGAACCAGCTGCCACAGCCGGCTGGGACTGAGCGGAATTTCCTTGATCTCCAGCGCCGGGTTCGCCAGGGCATCCTCAACAGCCTGGGCAAAGAGCGCTCCAGTTGGGATCGCCCCGGCCTCACCTGCCCCCTTGATGCCCAGCGGGTTCAAGGGAGATTCCGTCACCTTGTGACCAACGACAATTGGGGGCACATCCATCGATGTGGGCAGCAGGTAATCCATGAACGAACCGCTGAGCAGCTGTCCTTGTTGATCGTAGGCCAGTTTCTCGTAGAAGGCGTTCCCGATTCCCTGAGCCACACCGCCGTGTACCTGCCCATCCAGGATCAGCGGGTTGATCACGTTGCCGCAGTCATGGACCACCACATATTTCTGGATATCGACCTGCATTGTCTCAGGGTCAATCTCCAGGATCATGGCATGAACACCGCTGGCGGTGGCACCGTATTCAGGGCCAAAGTAGTTGGTTGACTCCAGGCCGGGTTCAGCATCCGGCTTCACGGCACCCCGCATGGGGTTGGCCTGCTGCGCCAATGTCCCCAGCGCGATGGCCCGGTCCGGGGAGCCTTTGACGAAGACTTCCCCGTTCCGCAGCTCGATATCCTCTTCAGCAGCTTCCAGCTGCTCGCTGGCGAATTTCAATATCTTTCGCCTGACCTCTTTTGCGGCTTCGTTGATGGCGTTGCCGGCAACGACCGCCCCTCGGCTGGCGAACGTACCGGCGCCCCAATGGAACTGGTCTGTGTCGCCGGTCACCAGACTGACATCAGCGACATCAACCCCAACCTGGTCAGCGACGATCTGGGCAAATGATGTGAAATGCCCCTGCCCCTGGGTACCGATGCCGGTAGCCACATTGACCTTGCCGTTGGACTGCACCTGCACCCGGGCCCCTTCATATGGGCCAATGCCGGTCCCTTCGACATAGGCGACAATGCCGATACCTAGATACTTGCCCTCGGCCCGCGCCTTGGGCTGAATTTCATCGATGAATTTCCGATACTCTACCAGCTCTATGGCCTTGTCCAGCACCGGTTCGTAATTGCCGCTGTCGTAGCGCAGCGGCGCGAAATCCTGGTAGATAATTTCGTTGTTATAGGGGAACTTCTCGACCGGGATGAAGTTGCGCCGCCGCACTTCGGTCCGATCCAGCCCCAACTCTTTGGCGGCGACATCCAGCAGGCGCTCCATGACAAAGACGCCATGCTGCCTGCCGGCGCCCCGGTACGGGGTGACCAGTGTCTTGTTGGTGAAGACAGCAGTGAACTCGCTGTAGTAGACCGGCACGTCATATGGGCCCAGCAGGGTGCATTGACTGTTGATGGGGACAGTCAATCCGTAAGGAGCGTAGGCGCCGGTATCGTGAATAAATACATCATGAATACCGAGGATATGCCCATCTTCGGACAGAGCCATTTCCGCCTCATGGATCTGGTCTCGCTCGTGGGTGGTGGCCACGAAGTTTTCCGATCGATCTTCAATCCATTTCATGGGGCGGCGGAGCTTTATAGCCGCCCAGGGAAGCAGAACCTCTTCAGGATAAAACATCATGATCTTGGGGCCAAAGCCGCCGCCGATAAACGGAGCGATCACCCTCACCTGGTTTTCCGACAGCCCAAGCATCGCCGCCAGCCCGTTTCGGATAAAGACCGGGGCCTGAGTGGTGTCCCAGACTGTCAGCCGGGCAGCGCGGTGATCCCATTCGGCGACAACGCCCCGGTTCTCCATGGCGGCAGCGGTTCCGTGATCGTAGTAGAAGCGACGCTTGATCACCAGATGCGCCTCAGCCTTGACCTCTTCATATGATCGCTGCCCTTTGGTCTGGACAACATGGGCGCAGACATTGCTTTCCAAATCGTCGTGAACACAGGGGGAATCAGGCGCCAGCGCCTTTTCCATGTCTACAATCACCGGCAGCGGATCATAGTCAACCCAGATATCATCGATAGCATCTTCAGCGATATACCTGCTTTCGGCCACGATCATGACAATTGGCTCACCTACGTGATGGACTTTGTCCTTAGCCAACGGCACCTGGGTGCGCTCGTTGAACACGATGTTTTTAATGGGCGGCGGCGATACCAACAGCGGACCGTGCTGCCAGTAATCACCCAGAGACTCTGCTGTGTAGACAGCGATGACCCCTTCCCTCTCCAACGCACTGGAGGTATCGATCGACAGAATCCGGGCGTGCGCATATGGGCTGCGCAGAAATGCCACATGTCCCATATCCGGCAAATCGACATCATCAGTGAATAACGCCTGCCCGGTCAGCAGCCGAGGGTCCTCGTTTCGTTTGATTCGTTCACCGAAAAATTGTGTTGCAGCCATATCATTTCCTCACAAGTATCGTCGTGAAAGTGGTGCTTGATCTTGCCCGGCTCACGCAAGGAAGATCTTGTTTGTCACGCCAGACGAGCGTTTCGTACTGCCGCCAATCGGCTGGCCCTCACCAAGTCCGAGCAGCCTTCTGCGCCTGTCCGGCCTCCTATGGCGATCCAAACCCACTACTGTTGAGGGCGGTTCGATTTCATCTTGGCCAATATCGCCATCAGCGCTTCGTTGCCGCCTGCCGGTGGGCGCCAGTCAACTTGGATGACCTCCGCTCCCTGGGACACAAGGCTGTCATAAAATGAAGCCACCCCAACGTTTATCGCCGCCAAGGTCTCCTGAAACGACCCCGAGTCAACTGCTTTTCCGGTTTCTACTGCCGGGGCAGGCACCCGATTATAGACGTAGTCCAGAGCCTCATTAGCGGTAGCGAACACAGTAGCTCCAGCCGCCATCAACCCTTCGATCTGACGGTCGAGGTCCTGAGGATCGCCATCTGTGCCGATGACAATCGCGACTACCTTCTTGCCCATCTGTTTAGCCTCAACGATGGCTGGGGCAAGCTCCGGCACCGGATCAGCATGGGCGCCTTCGCCCAAAACAACATCAAGCATAATCAGGCCGACTTCCGGATCGGCGATCTCCTGCCGCATGCGCCGCAGACGCAGATCGTTGTCCATCATCGGATGCAGCCGGCCTTGGGTAAACTCATCTTCGCCCAGGTCTAGAATAGTGTGTCCCCGGCTGGCGGTGACGTCATCCAAACGTTGTTCGGGCCGGACGGCGATATTGGAGTAGATGGGGTCCAATATTGATCCCAAACCCAGCAGCACCTCATAGGCGATGGTGCCGCCTGAGAACAACCCTCTCATGTAGCCAGTCATCGGTTTGCGCGATTCAATCAGCTCCGCTACTTCTATGTTGGCCAGCTGAACCGCCTGCTCAGAGGCATCACACAAGTTGACCGCAAAATGCAGGTTTCCCAAATGACGGCTGGGGATTGGATGTCCAATCAGGTTGACAACCACCGGCTTGCTGAGATTCTGAGCAGCCGCCAACAAGTCCGCCACTACCGAAGCCGCCGGCGGTTTAGACACCAGCACAATCACCTTGGTGGCGGGATCGGCATCCAAAAGCGCCAGGCTCTGATGGGTGGTGATGGCAGCCACATCCGCCT
>JAHEEY010000379.1 GCA_024640485.1 Chloroflexota bacterium
ATAGGGCCGTCAATTGCTCGATCTCACCTTGCGATTCAGGCCAGCTGGCGCCGAGGTGATTCCCAAATTCACGCGGTGTGGCGCTTTGAAGGCGCTCAACACCCAGCTTGCCGGCCCTCTTGACGGTTGAAAGGTAGTAATACCGAATCTGATCCCGCGGTGATAGGCTGTTGACCCGCACGAACCGCCACGGGCGCGCCCTCAGCTGTTCACCCCTGATGGCACTCCCTTCCGCCCGCGACAGGACCGCCTCCCTGATCATTGCAAGCTGGTGAGCGGTACCGTGCCACCAGCTTGCCGCCCAATTTCTAATCGCGTTCCATAACTTTCGCCATGAACGCCAGCGCAACGGCGACTCACCTTCTCGAAGCAAGATGATGACGGCAGAGACGATCAGCAGCAGCCCAACGGCCCATATCAATGAACTGAAGAATAGTTGGCTTATTTCTCCCGGTGGAGCTGGGGGTGGGGACGAGGGAACGGTAGTAGGCATCAGTGGGCTCTCTGTCGTCTCCGGCGGCAGTAGCGTTGCGTTTCGAAACAGCATTGCCAATATGGACAGGAAAAACGTGACCACCAGGGCGAAGAACTCTATCAATGCCCGCGCGATCGTTTCAAGAATACGGCCAACCGGAATGGTGGAGCCCAACGGCAGGAATGACGCCGCTCCGGCGGTGATAATGACCAACCACAGGCCGGTGCGGTGCCAGCTGCGCTCCACGGATCTACTCTTGGAGACCCCGGCCATCAGCCAACGGGCATTCATCGCGGCTAGTCGTCCCTGGCTCAGCAGGAGAAAACCGGATACGAAGTAGATGATCAGAGCGACCGCCAGTTCAGGGCTGAGTTCAAACCTGGACATTGACCGCAGCGGTGTTGATTCGCCGTAGCTGCCGAGGTCGAACGTGGTTATTGCCGCCGCGACCAGCAGCAGGGCCGCGCCCCAGGCCCACTGCTGCAAGAATGCGTTCACCAGGCTGCCCCGATCAATTCTCATCGGTTGATTGCCTGGCTGCCGCTGCCCTCGTGGCGTGGTGTAGTAACACGCTTCAGCCTGATCAATTGCTAATCGTGAGAAAATGCGGCTGAAGCTGGACGCTCTGCCCCAGGCCAAGAGGGTCAGCAGAACGCTGAAGATGAAGAAGCTGTCATCAAAAAGCGTGAATGGGGAGATCAGATAGCTGCGCAGCAAATGCAGCTGGGGCCAACCTCTGGTGACTGTCCAGGTGAACAGCCGGACCATCACGATTATCACCAGGAGCTCAGCGGCTCGAAAGCTTAGTTGGTCAGCTCGGGTGTGGGCTGTCGCCAGCCACAGGGTGGTGTAAACCGCTTCAACCGCCACCATGGCAATCAGGATGACAAGCGACATCCAGGGGGCTTGAGAACCAAACAGCTTCGAAACAGAGAGAATGCCGGTGAATAACGCTGCCACCGAGAGGGTGATCAAAACCGGCTGTACAACAGTGCGGGACCATTGTTGGGTGATGAACGCTTCGCCGCTAGTGGGGGCAGCGTCTCCATTGGTTTCCTGGGGCACGTCTGCTGTCATCGCGTTCCTTCCAGGCTGCTCTGGGCCCACTGCTCCAAATCCTGTTTCTGGGGAACGTTAAAGGTCGTGAAACCTAAGCTTCGGGCTCTTTCTCTCACTCTGTCGAAATTGTAGTCCGGTTCAATGGTGACTAGCACCGGGTTGAAACCGGCTCTGACCAATTGATGCACGGCCTGGCAAACGGACTCATCCCCGTGGGGCGTGATGATCAAGATGGTCACACCCCAGCTGAGATGGCCGCAAGCGCTGGTGGCCCACGGTTGGAAAGGAACCAGATCCCCTATTTCGATCCGGGCCAACCGCTCAAGGATTTTCATCAGGTGAGATCGGCCGGTGCGCGGCGGAATCGCTGGTGGCACACTCCCTGATGTCTCGTCAGGGGCCAGCAATCTGCCGCTGATCTCATCGAATTCAGCTGATCGGCCGCCGGCGATTGCCAGCGGATCCACTCCATTGGTGATCAAGCCGACGCTCTGCCGTTGGTTGGACAGATGGGCCGCCAATGAGGCGGCCACTTCTACCGCCCATTCCACTGTACTGGCCCGATTTGCCCGTTGATAGTCGTGGCTGTGCAGGTTGAAAAGGATCGAGGTTTCCAGGGATTTGGAGGGTTCCAGGGTTTTAACCAGAAGCTGTTGAGAGTGAGCGCTGACCTTCCAGTTTATCTGGCGCAGTGAATCACCGGAACGAAACTCACGTACCCCGTTAGGACGAGACGGATCTTGGTACAGCCGCTGCTGGCTGGCCAAAGTGCCGAACGGCAGTCGGGAGGGCAGCCCCAACTGCTCAAGCTGGGTGATGCGGGGATAGACGGTCAGGTAGTTGGCGGCAAGTTCACTCTGATGCTCCCCCGCAAGCCCGAAGAGATCCCCGGCAGTCAATCTCATCGGGCCCAGCTGATAGTAGCCCCTGCGTCTGGCCTTGACTTCATATTGGATTCCCTTGGTTTCACGCCCCTTGAGGGTAACGACCTGGCTCAAAGAGCCGTTGGTTGCCAGTTTGATGGCGATGGTCTCGTTCAGTTGGAGCCAGGCAAGCGGCAGCCAATTTCGATTTGTCAGCTCAATCGTCACCGGGACACGCTCGCCCCAATACGCATGGTCACTGTATTGCCGCACCACCGCGATCTTTCGCAGCGCACGCGGCGCATACCATCGGCTCCAGCCGTAAATCCCCACGATCAGATAGATGATGTAGAAGATGAAGTCGACACGCAGCAAGAAGGCAATAGCCAACAGGAACAGAATCAGCGAACTGAATTGAGCCATAGTCAATCTCTCACTACAGGATAGATGCTGTTCACATTCCTAGATCTCTCCGATGTCCAGGGGGGTGCTTATGAGAATATCTTTCAGGATCTGCTGGATAGTTGTTCCACGCAAAGCGCTTTCCGGGTGCAGCAGACAGCGATGTCCTAATATCACCGGCGCAAACAGCTTCACATCATCCGGCAGGCAGTAATCCCGTCCCTGCAGGGCCGCGTACGCTTGTACCGCCCGGTAGAGGGCATGGCTGCCTCTGGGGCTGGCACCAAGGATAAGGTCTTTGTGGCCGCGAGTGGCGAAGACGATGCGCACGATGTAAGCGCGTACCGTTTCATCTACATGAATTTGGTAGAGCCGTTGGGATAATGCCGGCAGCTGCCGGCCATCCACCACTTGTGTCAAAGACTCGATTGGATGACGCCCGCCAAGGTTGACCAGCATCTGGTTTTCAGTCTGCTCATCTAGATAGCCAAGGCTGAGCTTCATGAAAAAGCGATCCAGCTGTGCTTCCGGCAGCGGGAAAGTCCCCTCATACTCAATAGGGTTCTGTGTGGCCAAGATGAAGAAGGGCCTCTCCAAGGGGCGAGTCACGCCATCGACGGTGACCTGGCCTTCGCCCATCGCTTCCAGGAGGGCGGATTGGGTCCGTGGAGTGGCCCGGTTGATTTCGTCCGCCAGGAGGATGTGCGAGAATGCTGGCCCAGGCAGGAAGGTGAAAGCTTGCTGCTGCTGGTCGAAGATGGAGACACCGGTGACATCATTCGGCAGCAAATCCGGGGTGCATTGAAGCCGCTTGAAACTGACTCCCAGGCTGATGGCGATAGATCTAGCCAGCATCGTCTTGCCGGTGCCGGGGACATCCTCCAGCAGCAGATGCCCTTCACAAAGCAAGGCCACCATCATCTGTTCGATCGCCTGCCGCTTGCCAATGATGACTTTCTCTACATTTTCGACGAGCAGCTGAGAAAACTCTTGGATCTCTTTCATGGCCAAACGTATCCTTCGACGCTGATTTCTAACGGTCGCTGACAAGATTGTATGCAGAATGCAGCGGCGTTCAAACAATAAAAGCAGAGAGCGCCCTTAGGACGCTCTTGTTCAATCAGTTTCTCGATTAATCCAATGGTAGATAAATCCATTGGTAAGTGAATACTAATCTTCTTGAAACTTCCGATCCATGTCTTCCAGTAGCTGAGCGGCTTCCACAAGTTTATCCAGCGGGTTTACGTCGCCAGTGTAATAACGGTAGTCGGCTGGCATCAGGTCCAGGGTTTCCACGACCTGGTCATACTTCTTCTTGACCGCATCGCTCTTCAAGCGGAACGCTTTTGCCACCTGATCCAACTTCTTGTCCACGAAGTTGACCTTGATGATGGCGTACGCGATGGCGGCGGCCCATAATTCCGGTTTAGGCACCCGCAGCGGACGTCTGCCGATGGTGATCCGGTATTCCAGCCACATCTGAATCGCCTTGCCAATCTGGGGGATGGGGACGCCCAGTTTGGGCATGACCTTGACCAGGCTGTCCTCCACCGGGTCCATGGCTGTGGAAAACAGCCATTCGTAGCGGGCGGCGATGTCGCTTTCTGTCTCGATACGGAGATACTCTCCCAGGGCATTCATCGACTCGCCAAAGTCGCCGCTGCGCGCATAAGCCCGGGCCAGGTTTAGGATGTATTCCGGGTTGTCAGGGCTGGCGGCGACGGCTGCTTGGAAAGCATCAATGGCTTTGTCCATCGCCCAGCCCTCGTAAAATTCTAACCCGTCATCGTTCTTTGCTTTGGCAAGACGTTTGTTCACCTTGACAGCCATGAGGACCTTCTATGAGGATAACTAGACAGCCGGTTCGCCAGCAGCCGTCGGGATGACAGTAATCGCGTCGCTGACCGGTTGGCCCGCTTTTTCGCCAGACTGCTCAAATGCCAG
>JAHEEY010000380.1 GCA_024640485.1 Chloroflexota bacterium
GACACTGGCGGCGGCGATACCGGCGGTGGTGGTGACACTGGCGGTGGTGGTGGCACTGGCGGTGGTGGTGGCACTGGCGGCGGTGGTGGCACTGGCGGAGGCGGCGGTTAGGCTGTCATCCCGAATTCTGTGAACTCCTTTGATGCTCTCTCGAGGTCAGGCGGCGGTTGAGACAGCCGGAAGCCATGACCCGAGAGAGCTTTTATTCCTTACCAATCGGCCGGGGAACCCGCTGTCGTAAAGCCGTCAATACTCGACGGCGCGCCGTTGACACCCCCTGGTTTTCATGCTAGACTGATCCAAGGAGCCATCGCAGCCCGCTGCCAAACATACCACCCAAAAACAGCCGTCATAAGCAGCTAAACCAGCTAACCTGAAGCCTGCCAAATGGGCCGGCCTTTGATGCCAATAGGCGGTACCACCTAACAGTCGCTGCGCACCTGGTTTCTTGCCATGTTCCAGGATGGTTCCAAGGTTAAACAACAATTCAGGCCAGACAGTCACATGCTCTATGAGGGGGCATCCGATGAGCCAGCTGCTGGAGTTTATCCGTCTTACCCTGAGCCAGTTCGCCGGCGGGCCGGGCCCGCCGGAAAACAACCTGGTTCGTTTTGGGCTGGCGGCGCTGTTTTGGATGGTGCTGCTGGCTGCCGCTTTTTCCCGGCGGCGGGCGGGCACCGCGCCCCGCGAGCAGCTGCTGGTCTGGGGGTTCGGCCTCGGCCTGGTACGGGAGCTGTGGATGTTCGGCCATATGGCCGGGCGGGTGATGTCGCCGGAAGCGCACAGCGCCGGCTGCGTGGTCTCCCAGCCGGCGGAGCACACCCTCTCTATGGCAGCGGTGGTGGTGGTCGCCGGCGCCTTTCTGCAGTTTATCCTCAATGATCAGCGGCGTGCCCGCCGCTTCATCGCCGCCGGGCTGACCGTGGCCTTGGTTTCGCTGCTGCTGACTACCATCACCTGGACCCTGCGGCACGCCCCAGAGTTTGAAGTCCCCTTCCACCAAGCATGGCAGGCGTGGCTGTTCCATCTGCCCCTGACCCTGATGCTGGCCTACGCCATCGCCGCCATCAGCCGGGGCCACGGCTGGCTGCGCAACGTGGTCATCGCGGCGCTGCTGCTTTTCCTGATCAGCGAGGCGCTGGTGCTGTTCAACTACGCCACCGGGATTCAATACAACAGCTACCTCTGCCCCATCGGCAACTCCCTGCACATCATCGCCATCCCGCTGTTGGGCTTCGTCTATTACAAAGAGCAGGCCAACGAGAAGAACCGCGCCGAAAGCGCCCTGCACGCTTACCGCAACCGGCTGGAAGAGCTGGTGGGCCAGCGCACCGCCGAGCTGCAGGTGAGCAACGACCAGCTGGCGCTGGAGAACCGGGAGCGGCGGCTGGCGGAGGAAGCCAATGCCCGCCACAACGCCGAACTGGCCGCCCGAAACAAGCTGGCGGCCACCTTGAGCCAGAGCCTGGACCAGGATGTGCTCCTGAACAGCGCCCTGGCCACCGTCCTGACCCTGGTGAGAGCGGACGTCGGCCTGATCACCCTGCTTGACCCACATCGGAACGAGCTGGTCATGAACTGCCAGGTGGGCCATTTCTCGGTGACCGAACCCAATCAGGAGCTGGTCAAACTAGGCGCCTGCCACCAGGCGGCGATCGAGGCGATGGCGGCGATGGAGACGGTGATCTCCAAGGTGGCCGACGGCGAGACGTGCTGCGCGCCGATCGACGGCGGCCAACTCCGGCAGCTGATCAGCACCCCCCTGGTAGCCAAGGGCAAACCGGTGGGGGCCCTGATCCTGGGGCGTAAGGAGCCAAAGACATTGGACGGCCCTCGCCGGGCGCTGCTGACCGCCTTCGGCCAGCAGATCGGCTTGGCCGAAGAGAACGCCCGCCACCACGAAGTGACCAAGCAGGCGGCGGCCAGCCTGGACCAGCTGCATATGGCGGCGGAGCAGTTGAGCGCCACCCTCAGCCCAGAGCTGGTACAGCGGCTGATTGTGGAACAGGCCGGGGTGCTGCTGGACAGCCCGGCGGTCTACCTGCTCTCCTTCGACACGCAGGACCGTTACCTGGACCAGCTGGCCCACCACGGGGCGGCAGCGCCGGCGGCGATCGATATGCCGGCAGCGCTGTTGAACCTGATGCCGGCATTGTCCCGGACTTCGGGGGCCGCACCCAGCCATGAGGTATTGGAATCGGATATCGCGGCCTCATGGGGGCAAGCGGCAGGGTTTGGCAGCGCCCTGGGGGTGCGGCTGCTGAAGGTAGAAGGCAGCATCCTGCTGCTCTATCTGCTGGCGAACGAAGGGCGGGAGTGGCGCCTGCTGGACAAGGAGCTGCTGGAGCGGTTCTCCCATCTGGCGGCAGCGGCGCTGGCCAACGCCCGGCTGCACCGGCAGCTGGAGCGCTCCAGCGCTCTGGAAGAGCGCCACCGCATCGCCGCGGAGCTGCACGACGGGCTGGCCCAGACGCTGAGCGTGGCCGCCATGACCCTGGATGAGACTAAACTGGCGCTGGGCCAGGCGGACGGTTCGCCGGCGATGCGCCAGCTGGCGCAGCTGGAGGAGGCGGTACGGCGGGCCAATGTTGAGGCCCGCACCTCGATCAAAGAGCTGCACCAGGAGCCGGCCCAGCCGCAGTCGCTGCAGCAGCTGCTGCGGGCGCTGATGACCGCGGACAGCCCCGGCGGCGGCCCCAAGTTGAAACTCCACGTGCGGCTGCCCAGGCCCCACTACCTGACCCCATCACAGCGGGCGCTGCTGCTGCCCTTGGTGAAAGAGGCGGTGCACAATGCCCGAAAACATGCCCACGCCGAGCAGATAGATGTGACCATTGAAAGCGCGGGCCAGGATCTGTGCTTGTCGGTGATCGACAACGGCGATGGCTTTGACCCGGAAGCGGTGATCGACGACGGCGCCGGTCACTTCGGATTGGGGATCATGCGGGCCAGGGCTGCCCGTATGCCCGGAACCCTGACCATCGCCTCACAGCCAGGGCAGGGCACCCGGGTGCAGCTGCGCTGGCGGCCGGAAGAGGGCAAGGACGGGGAGGGTCTGCCGCTGCGTTCCCGGCTGGTGGAGGAGAACGGGCCGGTGAGGGAGGTGTTGTCGTGAGCGTAATTAAGGTACTGCTGGTCGATGATCACACGCTGTTCCGCGAAGGGCTGACCAAGATCATCGGCAGCCAGGTTGATTTCAAGGTGGTGGGCCAGGCGTCCGACGGCATCGAGGCGTTGGTGATGGCCCAGGCGCTGAAGCCTGACCTGGTATTGATGGATATCAACATGCCCGGCTGCGACGGCATCGAGGCCACCCGCCAGATCAAAGAGAGCCTGCCCGATACCACCGTTGTGATGCTGACGGTACGCGACGAAGATGAGCTCCTGTTTGAGGCGATCCGCTGCGGCGCCCAGGGGTACATTATCAAAAGCATCAGCTCCCAGGAGATGCTCAAGATGCTGCGGGGAGCGATGCAGGGGGAGGCGGCGCTGACCCCCAACATGAGCGGGCGCATGCTGCTGCAGCTGCGCAAGAGCGGCAGCGGCCGCGACGACAACGGCGGCCAGCAGTTGGGGGTCTTGACCTGCCGCGAGCGGGAGATCCTCTGCCTGGCCGCCCAGGGGCTGACCAACCGTGAGATCGGCCTGAAGCTGTGCCTGAGCGTCCATACAGTCAAGAGCCATATGCGTAAGGTCCTGTCCAAGATGGGTGTGGGCAGCCGGCACGACGCCGCTGCCGTGGCCCAGGCCAACGGTATCATCGCCCCCCCGGTGGGCAGCCGGACATCTATTTGATATCACCGTCCCGGTCGAAAAGGAGCCCGGCCGGGGCGGGGATTCATCCCCAGAGCTAATCCCTTATCCCCCTGGAGCTAGCTCCCCCATCCCTTTCTCCCCCTCAGGATATCCCTCCCAACTCAACCCCATCGACCGCATGGAGCGATTGAGTCCTGTTCCCCTGAAAATCTACAATTAAGTCATAGTGAATCAAAGCGTACGGAGTTCGCATGTTAACCAAGACGGCTCAAGTTGCGCTGCTGGGTGAGTCGCTGCTCATCGAAGGGGTCTACATGGCCCTGAAGGACAGCCTCGACCGGCAGCCGATCAGAATTCCTACCGCTGACGGAGACGAAGAGGGGGCGGCAGTTTCGGCGTCGCCCGATGTGGTCATTTTCGAGTTTAACAACGCCCATGCGCCAGATTTGTTCGGCCAGTTTATGCATGACAAGAAGCCATCGTTATTGGCTCTGTGCAGCAGCTGCGACCAGGTTTTGGTGATGAGCTGCACCCCGAAAGCGGTGCGCGGTATCGACGATGTCCTCTCATTGTTGAGCACCCTGATTGAGGAGCGAGAGGAAACCCATTAGGAGGTGATGTCTTCCCAGCTGATCGATATTTGCGACTTTATCTGGCATTGCGCCGTTTGATTTCGTGGCAGACCGTTTCGCTGATTTCAATGCCCCTCTGGTTGAACCCACCCATCATCGGTGCCGGTGCCTTATGTTGGAGGATATGATGAAAGTCTTGAGGGGTTTAATAATTGTAGCATTGATATTGGCAGTGGCTCTCACTGTTTCAGCCAAGGGCGGGCCTCCCGGTGAACCCGGCGAGCCGCCCGATACCGGCGAGCTGTTCGGCGACCTGTATGTCATCGAGCGGGAACTGGTGAATGGTATGCCCGAATATGACTACTACCCTGTAGTACTTGGGGAGAAGGATGAACCGGTCGAGGCATGGTGT
>JAHEEY010000381.1 GCA_024640485.1 Chloroflexota bacterium
AGGATATCGTCGAGTACCACACCATGGACTTGAAGCCGATCCTGGAGGACACCTACGGCATTTTGGTCTATCAGGAGCAGATCATCCGTATTGCTTCCGATCTGGCCGGCTATGCCCCAGGTGACGCCGACATGATCCGCAAGGCGGTGGCCAAGAAGAAGATGAAGTTGATGGAGGAGCATCGGCTCAAGTTCACGGAAGGGGCGATGGAACGTGGCCACAGCCGCGAAGTTTGTGAAGCGATATGGGGCGACATCGAATTCTTCGCTCGCTACGGCTTCAACAAGGCCCACGCTGCCGACTACGCCGTGATCACCTGTCAGACCGCCTTCCTGAAAGCGCATTATCCGGTGGAATATATGACCGCGCTGCTTAGCGTGGAGCGGGATAACGGTGAGAAGGTGGCCAAGTACCTATCCGATGCCCGCAGCATGGGAATCGCTGTGGCCCCGCCCGATATCAACAGTGCCTCGGTCGATTTCACTATCGAAGCGAAAGATGGGCAGCCAGTCATTCGCTACGGCATGGGCGCCATTAAGAACGCCGGCGAAGGTGTTATCCAGCTGCTGCAGGACGAGCGGGCTGAAGGGCCGTTCCTGGGATTGAAGGATTTGTGCGATCGGATGGATTTGCGCCGCATAGGCAAGCGGGCGATGGAGTCCATGATTAAGGTCGGGGTGTTCGACAGCTGGGGCAGTCGGCTGCAGTTTATCGATGCTTTGGAGCGAATCATGAACTACAGCGGCACGACCCATCAGGCTGCCGCTGCCGGTCAGATGAGCCTCTTCGGCGGCGCCTTGGCTGCCAAGGTTGAGGTCAAAGTAGACCTGCTGCGGCCCGAATCTGAGATTGAGCCTATCGATCACCGCCAGATACTGGATTGGGAAAAGGAACTCATTGGGGTATATCTTTCCGAGCACCCCCTGGAGCAGGCGCTGGCAGCGCTGAAGAACGGCGGCAGCAACGGTTATGTGGCAACTTCCGAACTGGATATAAACAGCAACGGCCGCGGTGTGAAAATGGCCGGCATGATCAGCACCCTGCGGCCCCATACCACCAAGAAAGGGGATGCCATGGCGTTCGCCGCCCTGGAAGATCTCCACGGCAGAGTGGATTTGCTTTTTTTCCCCCGGGCATGGAAGAAATGCCGCGAACTGGTCAAGGTTGACCAGATTGTGGTTATTCAGGGAAAGGTGCAGGCGAAAGAGGATCGGATCACGGTAATCGTGGATGAGGTGTATACCAATATCACCGTGGCCCAAGATGGCGATCATGATCTGGCAGAGCAAGTCACTTTCGATGATGCCGCGCAATCCAACGGCAGAAACGGCAGCAGCGACGGCCAGAGGGCTGTCGCTGACACCAGGGAAAGATATGTGTCCACGCCGCCGCCAGCTTCAGTCCCGGCTGACAATGATGCTGATGATCAGTATGATCCCCATGGGCCGCCTCCGCCGCCGAGCTTCGATGATGATTTTCTGGCCAACAGTACCGCGGCGGAGATTCCTCTACCTCGCCGGCGGGAAGCTGCGCCGCCAGCCACCGCGGTTGCGCCCGCACCCGCGCCGGCAGTGGCGACTGCTTCAACTTCAATCAAGACGAAACCATCCTTTGACGATGGCCCGCTGCCAGCAGACAAAGGCCAGAAGCTGATCGTGGTGGAGATCAAATTGGTGAGCAGCTGGCGCGAGACCTGCCGCAAATCCTTGGAGCTTGCCGGCCGGTTCAAGGGTGAGGATGTGATCAGCCTTACCCTTGCGGGCAAAGATTGGACTATGGATTTCCCAAATCAGCAGACTCGTATTTGTCCCGAGCTCATTGAATCACTGCGCATGCTTCCCGGGGTCATCCGCGTTTATCCGGGCTGAGCTGGTCTGGTCTGGTCTATGGAATGAAACGTAAAGGGCGGCTGAAGAGCCGCCCTTTTTTGATCAACATTGAGGGATGAGCCGCCTTCATTTCACCGTCGAACCATTGGCAGGAATACAGAATAGCGGCTGATTCGCGCTGTGGTGGTCATCGGCACTGACGCAGACGCATCTTCGGACGCTTGTGAGCGGACCGTAACCAGTGATAGATCTTGCGTCTCGTCAATGGCATCTTCTGGAATCGCCACGACTACCCTTAGCACGGCGCTCTTGTGTGGGTCTAGGGTGAGTTCAACGGCTGAAAGATCGATCGGCCAGCTGCCGTCAGCATGGATATCAAAGGTGTCTCGGATATTGCCGCTGTTGCTGATAACCAGCGTGTAGGTCACAGTCTGGCCTGGCTCGCCGGTGAGGGCATCGGTGGGTAGGCTGATGGCTGTGCCATATACGGTTGACGCGGTGCTGCTGAGCGAGATTGTCTCTGTCAAACGGGGATCAAGCTGCGATTGTGCCGTCAACCTGAGGGTATTTGTCTGACCTGAAAGCGCGCCGGCAGGGACTGAGACCTCGACAGACAAATCAATGCTCTCGCCTGAGGCCAGGGCCGCCTGCTGGGGCATGACCATCGCCTCCCAAACAGTCTCTTGGGGGCTGAGAAGGAAGGTGTCAGTTATCGATCCAGTGTTAGTCAGCCGGATGGTGTACAAGATCGATTCGCCTGGCGGGCCTGATTGTTCTGTTTCTGCCGCGGTCAGTGACGCGCCTGCCTCGGCGGCAATGACCGTCACCGGGATTTCGAACCGTTCCGTTCGGGGGTCGTTATGGTCGATGAACAGCGACTCGGTGTAGCTGCCGGCTGCGGTTATCGCTGTGAAATCAAAGCGCAGCGCGACCGGCAGGGTGCTGCTGATCGGCAGGGTGCTGCTGACAACCGTATCGATGCCCAACCATCCGCTGCTGGTTTCGCCCGATCTCGAGATGGTGATCTCCCCAGTAGCGAAGCCCTGATTCTGGATCGTGAGGGTGCGGGTCAACTGTCCTCCAATCAAGATAATTTCATTCACGCTGGTGGGCGATAACCCAAAGTTCGGCCGGATGTAATTCAGTTGGAAGTCCCGAGTCGTATTGGTATCGGAAACGGGCTTGATGAGTGAGACTTCCGCAGTCACATAGCCGCCGGCTGTCACCATCATCTGGTAATCCATTACCGGCAGGGTGATGCTGTATTCGCCGCTAGCTCCGGTGATCGCGGAGAATTGATAGCCGGCGTTCTCCAGGGTAACCACTGCGTTGGATATGGGGGTGCTCAGCTGAGCATCAGTGACCGTTCCGGATAGTTGGCCAAAGGCGACTGGCACCGACGCTGCAGGGGTCGCGAAGGTGACACAGCTGCTGTACCCTTCTGCTGCTGTCGCACAGCCGCTGAGCTCCAAGGTGCGGATGTTTTCCAGCTTTACGTCATCTACCAACCATCCTAGATAGTCGTTGAATTCATTATCGCCGCTGTCAAATCGGAACCGGATAAGCGCCGATTCACCGCGGTAAGCGGAAAGGTCAATCACCACCTGATACCATTCGCCCTCGTGGAACAGCTCCCTTAAGAGGGTCCAGCTGCTGCCGCCGTCAGTCGAAATCTCTATGAACCGCTGATCAAAACCGGAGAATCCTTCAGTCAATTCGTAGCTCCAGAATGACAGTTGAGGGTTGTCTCCGGCGAGCAGCACCGGAGTGGTTATGGTTATTGAGCCGGCGGCTCTGGTGGTGTCAGCATATGTGCAGCTGCTGTCATTGCCGAAGTACACGGCGCTGCTGCCGCTGGGGAAGGCCGGTACCGCGGCTCCACAGCTGTCCGTTTGGCTTTCAGGGTTCCACATTCCACCCATGGCCCATTGGCCGAACCCTCCCTCAAAGTCGTCGAAAAACAACTCTAGGCTGGCGACTTCCACAGGCAGGTTTACTTCAAAGGATCGGCTAGACGCGGTCCCACTGTTGAGGGGAAAAGAGGGGAAGCTCACGATGCCAGCTGCGAGACTGCCGCCGTGGCTGGCGGAATCGGGAACAAAGGTGGTTTCAGCCGGCAAGGTGCTGGTGACTACGATCTGTGTGAGGTCCTCGGCGGTGTTGTTACTTGTTTCCAGGGTATAGGTGAAGGCGGTTCCGGGTGTGACTGGAGAAGAGCTGGTTTGATAATTCAGGTAGAGGCTGTCACAGGTAGGCGGCAGGTCAAATGCTTCGGTGCCGTCTGCTGTGCTGCCGCTGGCTCCCTGATCGGCGCTGTATCCCAGCCCTCTGCGGGCGAATGCCTCCCAAATCACACATTGGTTGGCGCCGCCGTTGTTGACCAGATCCGCCTGCAAGATGGCGTCACGTCCATCGGCGAAGCCGGGGCTGCACGGCTGCAGTTTTAGGCCATCGATCACCAGCTGCATCGCCAGATTGTTGCCGCCGCTGCCGCTGTATAAATCCGGGTCCAAGCCAGATTGGGTGACCCCATTATCGATCAATGCCCAGGTCATATCCCACAGCATTGTGGCCCATACCCAACCAACCCCGTGAGGCACTACCTGAGAGGCAAGATCCCCGTAGGTGACGCTGTTCACCTCCAAATTGTTGCTGTACGGCTGAGGGCGGATGCCTGGGCCGTCGGCGGCGTATCCGAAAAGATAATTGCCGATGCCCCGGCTGTCGCCGCCGGTATCTCCGGGCTCGATGGTCATCACCAAAGCGCCGAAGTCGCTCCAACCCTCGCCCATCTGCTCTTCATTGTCCAGACAGCTGACCTTTGACGGGCCGCCGGTCAGCCGGTTGGAGATGCCGTGCCAATACTCATGGATGATGACCCCATTGTCCAGATCACC
>JAHEEY010000382.1 GCA_024640485.1 Chloroflexota bacterium
TCAATTCTCCGTGATTTCTACCCGTTTCCGGGGATCAATCTATTCCTGTCTCAAAGAAGGTTGCTAACATCGGTTCCTTCGTTACAATAATCATAAGGAAATAGGTGGCTAAAGTCATTAGTACCTTCTACCCAATTTGGGTGTCACCAATCGATTCGGGCTTGCCAGCGTGATCGTCTGTTCAATCAGCCCTGGAGCAATGTTGAAAAGCATGGTGCAAAATATGCCAGATCGTTCCAGCCAGTCGCCGGGCAAAAGCGAAAAACCGGATCAGCAGATAAAGAAGACTGCTTCCCTTAGAATTGCCAACCGGTATGAAGTGGTCACCAAGCTTGCCGGCGGCATGGCCTTTGTTTATCTCTGTCGTGATCATGAGTCCAATCAACCTGTTGCCCTGAAGATTTTTAAGCCGGAACTGCTTTCCCATCGAATCGCTCGGGATCTCTTTCTGCGCGAAGGCACGATGTGGGTTGAACTAGGGATGCATCCCCATATCGTTCGAGCGCTCCGAGTCGAGCGAATCGGAGATGGACGGGAAGTATATTTGGTTCTGGAATGGGTGATGCAGCCAAAAGGGAAGTCCACCCCTGCGTTGCGATCCTGGTTGATTCCCGGCAGACCGCTGCCGCTTGAACAGGCGCTGCTGTTTTCGCTTCATGTTACCAGAGGAATGAAATACGCAACCACTAAGATCTCGGGCCTGGTCCATCGTGACCTTAAGCCGGAGAACATTCTCATCAGCCATGATGGAAAGGCCAAGGTCACCGATTTCGGGCTTGCAAGCACCCTGTCTGGAATGGGAGCTGAATCCGCAGGCATTTCGGTCTCAAAGGAAGACTTCGGCAGAACCCAGCTGACGCAGGGTGTCGTGGGCACGCCGTTGTATATGGCGCCTGAACAGTGGCGGCACGAACGGCTGGATACTCGGGCTGACATTTATGCCCTGGGTTGTATCCTGTATGAAATGGTGACTGGACACTATGCGGTAGTAGGGAAGAGCCGGGAGGAACTGAAGGAAAATCATTTGGCGGGCAAGATAAAGCCGCCTCCCTCAACCGTGCCCAGAGAGGTCGTGATGCTGCTGCGCCGATGTTTGGTCGCAGATCGGGGGAAACGCTTCCTCAACTGGGCTGAATTTGAAGAAGCTATCGTCCAGGTCTACCGGTCCGTGACCGGTGAAGCGCCTCATGAGGAGCGAGAAGCCGCCGGCGAAACCAAAGCTGAGCGGCTGGCGGCAGGAAATTCCTACAATGAGATGGGCCTTTCGTATCTGGATATCGGCAAACTGGACGTCGCTGTCATGTATTTCGAGCAGGCGGTGACGGTGGGCAGGACGGAAGGATCCAGGCGGTTGGAAGGGCAAGGGCTTGGCAATCTTGGCCTGGCTTACAGCGCGCTAGGGTATGTGGAAAGGGCCATTGATTTCCACGAGGAGCACCTGGCAATCGCCCGCGCAATTGGTGATCCGGCTGAAGAGGGACAGGCGCTGGGCGATCTGGGCCGGGCGTATCGAAGGTTGGGCCAAATCGAAGAAGCGATTTCATTCCATGATCAGGAGTTGGCTATCGCTCGCCAGCTTAGCGATGGATTTAAGGAGGCGGCCGCACTTGACAGCCTCGGGGCCACATATTGGGCGATCGATGACCCGGAAAAGAAAGCAAGAGCGGTGCCATTTTTCAAACAGTCGCTGGCAATTGCCCGAAGCATTGAAGATCAAAGCCGTGTCAAAAGCATTTTGAACAGCATGGGCAGGATCTTTCTCGCTTCGGGTGAAATGAAAGAAGCCAAGGCTTTGTTCCACCAATCCCGCGTTATCGCCAAGAAAATGGGAGATCGCGTCGGTGAAGGCGAGGCGTTAGGCGATCTCGGCGATATGCACAATGCTGCTGGTGAAGTGGAACGGGCAAAGGAATTCTATCAACTGGCGCTGAAGATCTCTCGAGAAAGCAACGACCGGCGTAGAGAACTGGCGAACCTGATCCGCTTTGGTGATCTCTTTGTCGCCGGCGGCGACGTAGAAGAAGCAATTATGTACTACACCGATGCCCTGGCGGCAGTCACGGAAATGGGCGACCGCAGCTTTGAGTTCATAGTCATGAATAAGTTGGGCGGCGCGTACAGCACTCTCGGTGATTACATGCAGGCGGCCAGCCTTTATCGAAGGATTTTCGAGCAGGCCAGAGCGAGCGGAGATAGGGCTGTTCAACAGCAGGCGCTTTTGGACTTGGGAGCGTCGTATGAAGGGTGGGGCGATTTGAGACGAAAGGCCGGATATCTCAAGCAGCATCTAGAGATATCCCGAGAGGCCGGGGATCGTGAAAGCGAACTGGAGATGCTTCACAAGCTTGCCCTCTTGTATGTGGAGATGAAAGAACTGCAGACTGCTTTTCAAGTGTACAGCGAAATTCTGGCGCTCTGCCGGGAGTCCGGCGATCATATACTCGAGGCCGCAATCCTGAACGAGCGAGGAGATGTCTACCGCAGGGTGGGAAGCGCCGATCGAGCTCTGGAGAACTATCAAGCGGCTATGCAGGTTGCCGTGGCGAATCAGGACCAAGTCGCTGAGGCAGTCGCGATGGGAAACATAGCGATGGCGTATAGCGATTTGGGCAAGAAGTGGCAGGCCAGAAGATATGGGGAGCGGGCGGTGAAAACGGCTCACAATGCGAAGAGTGCCGGCGGCGTAGCGATGGCACGCTATAAGCTTGCGGTAGTCCATTACCAACAGAAGAAATGGTCAAATGCCCATTCCAATGCCAGCAAGGCCCAGCTGCTTTTTGCGAAACTGGGTGATCAGGAGCAGGCTGACCGGATGACCGCGCTGTTGGAGAGAATAGAGCGGCAGCGCTGAGAATCGTTTGTTGGATTACGCCCACACTGATTCCAATCCTGACACGAGATCTTCAATCGATGTTACGGTTTTGCCGGTGTCAAACAGCAAGTAGCATCCTGATTCCCGCGGGTGGGCATTCTTCGCGCTGGCGAGCCGTAGATGTCTGGGAGTGACGACGGTGTAGCCGCCAGCACAGTCAATGTGCCCAGAAACCAACAGATGTTGATGATGGAAATCAGCAGAAATTGAAGCGAGGAACAGAAGTACCGTCTTCTCATACGCTTCAATCCCCGACTCCAGCTCATTGCGGGAAAAGAACAACTGCCACAGAAAATCGAATTCAGGATCGGATGTCACCACCAAATGACCGGCAAGGATGTGATCAATCCGAGGATCATCGGCACGTTCAACCGAAAAATAACGGCGTGCGATTTCGCTGAATTCTGTCTGGTATGTCACCTCCATGGCTTCGCGGACGGCTTGTCTTTTGACTTCCGTAAGTTTGCTGTTGGCCCGATCTATCAACGCAATGTGTGAGAAATCCCGCAGCCTGACCCAGTCCTCAATATTGCTGACCGCAACAGAGGCGCCTGCGTGGCAGATTGATACCCCAGCTTGGGTGCGTACGATGAACGGGAGAGAGTGGAACATTGACAGAACGTCGTTTCGATTATCCCCGAGGTCATGCTCAAACTGAGGAGTAAACAGCTGGCTCCCTTTTTGAAGGGGAAAGCCATAGATATGGGGGATCTCATGATTTCCCAACAGATAGATCAGCCGCTCGCCCAGCTCTTTCCTCAGGGCGAGCAGATCCAGCACCATACGAAGGGATTGATCATGCTCCGGACGACCGTAATAGTGAATGAGGTCCCCAGTAATTAGGAAGAAGTCGGCCGTTCCCCGGTGGAAGTAGGATAGAAACCTATCCCGGTATCTTTGGTAGGCGTCCCAATCGCCGTGAAGATCAGTGACGACCATCGCGGTACCTGCGGTCAAATCGACTGCGCGCTGCCAGGAAGTGGGCATCAACGGCGCCTTTGGGCCAATTCCCCCACAACATCGTCCCAGTCAAGGCCGCGGGAAACCAGCAAGACCAGAAGATGGTAGATCAGGTCAGCGCTTTCCTCGACAATACGTTGATCGCCTTGGCCCTTTGCTGCCAGGATAACTTCGACCGCTTCCTCGCCGATCTTTTTCACAATTTCGTCTTCACCGCTCGTGAGCAGATGGGTGGTATAGGAGCCTGAAGTTGGATTGTCTCTGCGGTCTTGCAGGAGCGCTACCAATTCTTTTATTACGTCGTTCATAATTCTCCGTTTAGTCGACCGGTGGCTTTTGGAACAGCCATGCGGTCAGTTGGGTTCGCAGCCTTACTAGGGTGCGGCAGTTGCAGTGCGATAAAAGCAGCTATTCATGCCGGTATGGCAGGCGGGCCCTGCCGGGGTGACCAGCAGCAGCAGCGTATCTTGATCACAGTCATAGCGTATTTCGTTGACGGACTGTATGTTTCCAGAAGTGGCGCCCTTGTGCCAAAGCGCTTGCCGGCTGCGACTCCAAAAATGGGTTTCACCTGTTGCCATGGTCAACTTGAACGACTCTTCGTTCATCCAGGCGACCATCAGTACTTCCAGTGTGCTGGCATCTTGGACTACGGCCGGGATTAAGCCCATTTCGTCAAACTTCAATGCTGGTTCAGGCATAGGATTATTCCCTGGGGAAGATGGTTTCCGGCTTCTCGATACAATCGTTAATAGCGCACCGCCACATTCTTCTCGCGCAGATAATCTTTCACCTGTGCGATAGTCAGCTGCTTGAAGTGAAAGAGCGAAGCAGCCAGAGCCGCATCGGCACCGCCGTCCGTCAGCGCTTCTGCGAAATG
>JAHEEY010000383.1 GCA_024640485.1 Chloroflexota bacterium
AAACGAAAGAACCATCGAATTCAGTGAGAATCCGCAGCTGAACAAAGCGGTCGACATATCCATATACAGCGAAGACGGCAGCCTGCTGGTGCTTTATGGAGACGGGCGCATCCGATATTACGATACGCGTTCGGGCCGGATCCAATGGGACGAGACCGCGCTGATAAACAACGGACTCAACTCGCCGCTGGTGGCACCGACGGCGGCCAAGATCATCGGCCGCGGGCTCAACGCTTCTATTTTTGTGGCCGATCCTGGATCCGGCCGGATCGTTCAGCTCAGCCGAGGAGGCATTGTCCTGGCCCAGTTCCGGGCAACAGATGAAATTGGCAACGAGCTGTTTACCAGACTGAACGACTTCACGGTAACTGAAGCACCGATGCGTATATTCGTGGCGGTAGACAACACCCTTTACGTGGCGGCCCAAAACTAGAACTAGTCATCGACTGACGCTAGAATTCGCCTGAACCACCCGCAGCTAAGAAACGAAAAAGGGCCATCACTATAGGGAGTCGTGATGGTCCTTTTTTCTATTGGGTTCCCTAGGCCGGCTTTCAGCCAACCGGGGCCCCTGGATTGGTTTACAGGAGCCAGCATGCAGCAGCTGATGTCAGCTGCCAGGCTGGAGGACCATGACATCCTGTCTTGGGAATGCCAGGTCCAACCCCTTTTCCTCAAACTGAATGCGAATTTGCCGGCGCCAATATCGCTGGACTTCCCACTGCTGCCCCGGCAGCGTCTTGACCATCAGGCGGAGCCGCACAGCCCAGTCATCGAGCCCTTCGATCCCAGTCACGGTGGGCAGTTCCAGCAGCATCGCGGCAATCAGTTCTTCATTTGCCGACAGTTCGCCGATATCCCGAAGCGCCTGCAATGAGAGATCGACATCCTCGTCGTAGGTAATGCCGACATCGACGATGGCTCGAGACCAGTCCCTGGACTTATTGCAGACAATGCGGATCCCCCCATTCGGGATGATGTGAATGGCACCATAGAGATCGCGGATTATTGTCGCCCTCAAGGTCATCCGCTCCACCGTGCCTGTCAAACCGTTGATCGTTACTGTCTCTCCTAGCCCGTATTGATTCTCCAGCAGGATGAACAGGCCGCTGATCATGTCCTGCACCAGCGTTTGCGCGCCGAGGCCCAGCGCCAATCCAACGACGCCAACACTGGCCAGAACGGGGGTGATCTCCACGCCAAGCTCTGTCAAGATCATCAGCAGCGCCGTCACCACGATAACAACCAAACCGGTGCTCTTGATTGCCCGGAAAATGGTCGCCGTACGCTTGTCCAGCACGCTATCTTCGACATCGTCGACCGACTGGATCTGCCGGCTGACGAAGCGGGTGAAGATTCCCAGCAAACGGTAGGAGACAAAAGAAGCCAGCAGAATAACCAGGATTCTTAGACCATGGTCCTTTAGCCAGCTCACCATCAACTCTGTTTCAAAATTGGACATCATTTGGTACCCTCCGAAGATCAGTTCCGGGTTCTCTAGAAAACTGCCGTGCCGGGGCGTGAAGCAGCATCAGCAGCTTCGCCAAGGGAAGCAGGGCTGCTTGCCAGTGACAGCGCAGGCCATATCAATCCCATCCCGGCGGAGCAGATGGGATTGTTCCAGGCAGTGTTGTGGATTGGGAATTGCATAGGGGCTTCCAAAGTGGGGAAACCCAGCATCTCAGCCGAAACCAGCTTCCTGGCGGCCAAGCCATACCGGGCATTTCGATTTTCAATCGGTCAATTTGTCTTCGAACCAGGCCAAGTCGCTGGCACGCGCCTCAACCTTCCAAGAAGAAGTGACCGGCAGGCAGCAAGTTACGGAAGATGAAATCCGTCATCATCTTCATCGTACGCTTCTTCCTCATTCATATCAACTGGCAAAGCCACCCACAGAAGGAGCATGATCCCGGCTTCTTCCTCTTGAAGACGCATCGCCAACACATCAACCTGCTGGCGCATCCGCATCCTATCGGGAAAGTCCAGTTTCACCTTACGACCCTCAGACCAGGCATTCTGGCAGCGCTCCAGTATTGCCGGCCCTGTCATCGTCCGCATCTGGCAGAGGGCGGTGCTGAGATCTTCCGGCCCCTCATAGATGGACTGCAGCCACCGCTGCGGTGTTGGTTGAAATTCTGGGGTTGGACCCTCGATAATTGTGATCAGCTCAGGTTCTGTTGAAGTCATACTTCACCATGGTAAAAATAATCATAAAGTTACTGACTAGTCTACTGCCTGTCATGCCCCTTTGCAACCATTTGCAGCCATATCTAACAGATTTCCAATTAATGATTCGAGGCCGCTGTAAATCGATTGAGAGAGCTGATTCCTATGACAATGCCTGCTCCAAATCATCGATAATATCGGCGATGTCTTCCAGCCCTACTGAAAAACGAACCAGCCCCGGCATGACGCCGCTGGCCTTGACCGCTTCCTCCGACTGCATGACTGAGACCGTACTTGCCGGGTGGGTGATCAGCGAGTGCACGCCGCCTAGACTGACCGCCAGGCTAATCAGCTTCAACCGCTTCAACAAGTTGTAGCCGGCAGTGCGGCCCCCAGCTAACTCAAAACAGACCATGCCGCTGAATCCACCAGTCATCTGCCTGAGAGCGATCTGATGCTGCGGATGGCTGGCAAGCCCAGGATAGTGCACCACGGAGACTGCTGGATGGGTGCTGAGATACTCGGCCACCTGCTGCGCGTTTTCGTTGTGCTGTTTCATCCGCAGGGCGTAAGTTTTCAACCCTCTTTCCAACAGCCATGCTTCCATTGGGTGCAGCACGCCTCCGAACAAGATGTGGTTGCTCCACAGTTTGGAGATACGGTCGCGGCTGCTGACGAGGACACCGGCAATGACGTCGGAGTGGCCGGCAAGGTATTTCGTGGCGCTGTGCAGCACAACATCGATGCCAATTTCAAGTGGGCGCTGGTTGAAGGGAGAGGCAAAGGTATTGTCGGCGACAGTCAAGATTCCTTTGGCTTTGCCGATGGCTGATACCGCTGCCAGATCAGTCAGGGCCAAGGTCGGGTTTACGGGTGTCTCCAGGTAGATCATCCTGGTATTGGGTTGAATTGCCTGGGAGAACGCTGCCACATCGGTCTGTTCCACCAAGGTGCAGCTGATACCCAGGGCGGCCAGCTTCTTGGTAAGCAGGGTATTGGTAGCCGGATACAGGGTCCGCTGGGCGACCACATGATCACCAGCTTCCAGGAAAGTCAGGAACAGCAGCGAGACGGCAGCCATCCCGGAAGCTGTGGCCAAGGCGGCTTCGCCGTTTTCCAAGCGGGCCACGATCGCTTCAACCTGCTTGGTGTTCGGTGTCGCGAACCGCCCATAGAATTCAGGGTGTGCCTCAGCCACCATCGCTTCAGCAATATCCGCGGGATCGGAAAATCGAAAGGTCGCGCTTTGATAAATTGGTGAAACGATTGCTGCGGGACCGTGGTCACCTTCATCGCCGTGAATCGCGTTGGTCCCAAACCCCCAATGTTTGCCTGTATCGGACATCGAAAAGACTCCTGTTTCTTTGGATTCAGCAGAAGAAGCAGCCGGCTTCCAGATTTTCCAGGGCCAGCTTGGTTACATATCGATCTTCATCACTGCAAGCTTGCATGATCTCGGCAGGTGTCATCCAGGCAAGCTCTGATACTTCTGACCGCTCGATCTGTTCCCGACCGCCTAACAGCCGCGACCGAAAGAGCGTACCCACATTACTAACTTGATCGCCGTTATCAAAGGTTGCGTGAAAACGGGGGCCAGAAAACACGCCAATTAGCCTGGATGGCTCGGTATGGTACCCGGTTTCCTCCAGCGTCTCTCGAACGGCAGTATGGGCCACGTTCTCACCCAAATCGGAATATCCGGCCGGGAATGTCCAATTGCCGTTGTCCTGACGACGAACCATCAATATCCGGCCATCTTCCCGAACCACCACCGAACCGGCGCCAACCGCCACGATCCTATCGGTGCCGACTGCCGGGCGAACGTTCCGGATTTGATCCAGACAGTGTTCACCCCGGAACGGCGGCGAGAAGGTTGGCAGGCGGCCAGAGGCATCATCTGACAGCATGTCTCGGTACCAGAGAGGGATCTGCAGGCCGTTCATCTGGGCCGGCTCAAAGAAGTGCTGCGCGCTGGTCTCCAGGCCATCCGGCTGCCCCTGTCCGCCGTTCACCAACCCAGTGAAACAGACGGCATACTGCTGGACCTGATCGCCGTTGGGATAGACAACGTCATGGCGCGGATCGGTGTAAACACCGACAAGGTTCAGGTCCCCAACTGTCAGGCCGGTCTCTTCTGCCAGTTCACGCCGGGCACATTCCTCCACCGTTTCATGCAGCTCCAATACACCGCCTGGCAGTCCCCAGAAGTCAAAGTCGGTTCTTCGCTGCATTAGAATGCGCCCGTGATCGTCTTTCAGGATCACGCAGCCAAATACCAGAAAGATCTTTCGATTGCCCACCTTGCTCCGTATCCACTCGATATATGACACCACGAATCTCCTTGACTGGTACGATACAGCTTTTCAAGGTCTGGCCGTTGACCACATGCCCGTAGAGTTCGCAGCCAGCCTGCGGCTCGAACCCGAGCAGCTGTGTGGCAAAGTGTACCGTTGCTGGTTAGTTTTGTCAGTAACTCGATGGTACGATAGCCGCGATTCTCTTTTGGATTAATCACAGTGTCACGGAGTGGAAGGGATGAACCATG
>JAHEEY010000384.1 GCA_024640485.1 Chloroflexota bacterium
GGTGCTGATCGGCGAGGATCACGCGCCGCTGGCGTCAGGGAGCCACGCCTGGGAGAACCAATACGAAAACGGCATCTGGACCTACAGCCTGGATGAGGTGTGGGCAGGCTTGCAGGCAAGCTATCGGGAGCTGCGCGGCGCGGTGCTGGCGCAGACCAACACGCCGCTGCGGACGGTTGGGGCGATCGGCTTCAGCGGTATGATGCACGGCTATCTGCCATTGGATAAAGAGGGGCAGCTGCTGGCCCCATTCCGCACCTGGCGCAACACCATCACCGGGCAGGCATCGGCGGCTCTCACGGAGCTGTTCCAGTTCGCCATCCCCCAGCGGTGGAGCATTGCCCATCTTTACCAGGCTATTTTGAATGGGGAAGATCATGTCCAGGATATCAACCACCTGACCACGCTGGCGGGCTATGTGCACTGGAAACTGACCGGGCAAAAGGTGATGGGCATCGGCGAAGCGTCGGGTATGTTCCCCATCGACAGCGAGGCCAACGATTACGACGCCCGCATGCTGGGGCTGTTCAACCAACAGCTGGAGGGGGAGGGTATTTCGTGGAAGCTGCGGGAGATCCTGCCCACGGTGCTGGCGGCGGGGGATGCCGCCGGTGTTCTGACTGCCGAAGGGGCACAGCTGATTGATCCCACAGGCGCGCTGCAGGCGGGTATCCCGCTGTGCCCCCCAGAGGGAGACGCCGGCACCGGGATGGTGGCGACCAACAGTGTGGCGCAGCGGACGGGCAACGTCTCTGCCGGCACCTCGGTGTTCGCCATGATCGTTTTGGAAAAGGCGCTGTCGAAGATGTATCCCGAGATCGACATGGTGACCACGCCCTCGGGCAAGCCTGTGGCGATGGTGCACAGCAACAACTGCACATCGGACCTCAACGCCTGGGTCGGACTGTTCCGGGAATTCACCGAAGCGCTGGGGGTGGAAATAAGCGAGTCCCAGCTGTACGAGACGCTGTACAAAAAGGGGCTGGCGGGCGACGCGGATGGCGGCGGGCTGCTGGCTTACAATTACGTTTCAGGCGAGCACATCACCCACCTTGAAGAGGGACGCCCGCTGTTTGTGCGCACACCGGAAAGCCGTTTCACCCTTCCCAACTTCATGCGGGTGCATCTGTTCTCGGCGCTGGGCGCGTTGAAGATCGGATTGGATATCCTCTTTGAAAAAGAGCAGGTGAAAATCGACCAGGTCCTTGGTCACGGCGGCTTCTTCAAAACAGAGGAAGTGGGCCAGAAGATGATGGCGGCGGCGATGAATGTCCCTGTTTCGGTGATGGAAACGGCTGGCGAGGGCGGCGCGTGGGGTATCGCGCTGCTGGCTGCCTATGCGCTGCATAAGTCGCCAGATGAACCTTTGGAAGCGTATCTCTCCAACAAGGTCTTTGCCGGGGAAAAGGGCACGACTATCGCCCCTGATCCGCGGGACGTCGCCGGCTTTGGGGCGTTTATGGAGCGGTACAAGAAAGGGCTTGGCATCGAACGAGCCGCCGTGGACGGACTGCGCAGCTAGCCTCTGCAGCTAGAAATGCTGGAAAGGCTCAAAGAACAGCTGGTGCAGCTGCATTTGGAGCTGCCCAAGAATGAATTGGTCATGTGGACGGGCAGTAAAGCCAGGGCGTAGACCGGCTCTGACAGCAGGCAGATTCGAACAGCGCCGCGCCCATGCCAGGCGGATGGTGAAAGCCGGTTAGCGCCACCCTCTTTTCAGCGCCCTCCCGGATGTTTCATAGGGAATGCGCTGGCTTCTGCTGACCAGAACCGCCGGACAGCTGCCCAATCCGTGAGCTGCCGTGGAAAACCTCTTGCGGCAGTTTCACTCCTTCGTTTATAATCTTTTAGGAGGCGCTCGTTTTCAGTTTACAGGGGTAAATGAATGAGCAAGCGCATGGGGTGCTTTCCTGTTGTTTATGGCTGTGTACGTCATCGCCACCGCAGTTCCGGCGGCAACCGCTGCCGCTCCGTCATCGAGCCAAATCATTAACAACGCACCGCCACCGGCTCCGCGAACAGTGTTGTCTAGAAGGTGCAGGGTACCCTGCACCGGATCGACAATGTGAGCGTCTTTGTCGCGGCATGAGCAGCCGGAAGTGAAGCCGGCAGGTTTCCGGGTGGGGATCACCAAGAAACAATGCTTGCCCTGTGAAAATCAAATGGCATCAACAAAAAGCGACTCACTCATTCGCGCGAAGCTGTGCTTGCCGTTCACTTATCCAGCGGCGATAAGGAGCGTTTCATGGGGATTATTAGGAGTCTGAGCAGGAAGCACCCGATTTCAATCTATTTCGGGCTGGCTTTGGCCATCTCTTGGGGCGGCGTCCTGGCTGCGGTGGGCCGGGACAGTTTTCCGGCGACGCCGGAGCAGGTCGAGGCACAAGCGCCGTTGGTGTTTGCGGTGATGCTGGCTGGCCCCAGCATCGCGGCTGTGGTATTGACCGGCCTCGTCTCGGGAAGGAGGGGGTTTGGCGAGCTGCTGTCTCGGCTGCTTAAGTGGCGGCTGGGGGGTCGCTGGTACGCGGCCGCGCTGCTGGCCACGCCGCTGGTGGCATTGGCAACGCTTTTGGCGCTTCTGCCGATCTCCCCGGCCTTTCTCCCGGGCATATTCGCATCCGACGAAAAGGTGTCTGTGCTGCTGATGGGGCTGGCAACAGGAGTGGCCGCGGGTGTCTTTGAGGAGTTAGGGTGGACGGGGTTCGCCATACCGAGGTTGAGGCAGCGTTTTGGGGTGCTGGCTGCCGGGCTCATCTTGGGGCTGATGTGGGGGGCATGGCATTTCATCCTGGCCTTCTGGGCAAGCGGCAGCTCCTCTGGAACGCTTTCCCTATCCCAGTTCCTGCCGTGGGTTCTCTACAACGTAGGGCTGCTGCCGGTTTACAGAGTGCTCATGGTGTGGGTATACGACCGCACCGGCAGCCTGCTGTTGTCAATGCTCATGCACGGCAGCCTCACCGGGGGGCTGGCAATGACCCTGATGCCGCTGGATATTTCAGGGATGCCCAATTTGATATGGTACCTGGCCCTGATCGTTGTGATGTGGGGTATCGTTGCCGCTGTCGCCCGGACCAACCCTGGGCAGCTGGGCCGGCAGCAGCCGCAGAGGCGAGCACCCAAGAAGCAGGCCGAGCAAGGATTGAAGGCAGGTTGAAAGTCAGTATAGACCGCGGCCGCGCGGTAAGGAGAATGAAATGAACAGTGATCATACGGCATCTTCTAAAAAGAGCTACAGCTGCGAAACGTGCTCGATGCGGAAAAAGGCTGAGGGTAACCCCAAGAGCTTTATGGCCCGGCTGTGGCGCTGGCACACCGGCTGGTGCCCAGGATGGAAAGCTTACCAGGCACATCTGGCTGATCAGGCCGGATCAGAATAAGGAGGTTGAAATGTCCGAAACAGCATCCGTTCCCCCAATGCTCAATCGTGTTATGAAACTAATCCTGCGCTCGCCTCTGCATGGAATGGTCAGTAAATCGGTTCTGCTGATCAGCTTCACCGGACGAAAGAGCGGCAGGCGCTATACGACGCCGGTCAGCTACTCTCAAGAGGGCAATCAGGTGGCTATTTTCACCCACGCGAATTGGTGGAAGAACCTGCGCGGCGATACGCCGGTGACGCTGCGGCTGCGGGGCCGGGAGGCCCAGGGATTGGCAGAGCTGGTGGCAGAGGATAAAGAAGCGATCGCCGCCGGGCTGGCGGCACATCTTCGGAAGGTACGCAGCGATGCCAGATATTACCAGGTGACCTTCGACGACCAGGGAGACCCGCGAGCAGATGAGGTTGAGAAGGCGGTGCAGACGGTGGTGATGATCCGCATCCGGTTGGGCCAAGCCCCGGAAGAGGCTGCCGCAGCAGAAGAAAGAAGTTTGAGCCGCGAAAGCTGAGCGGCTTCTTGGGCCGTCATTGCCTCTCAAACGGCGTTAGTAATTGGCTCGCTGGCGAAATCATTCACCGCCTGTGATCACAGTTGAATGGTCTGGGGCAGCGCCAGGAATATGCGTTGGATCGCAGGATGCGCTATCTTGCAGACAGGTTTATGGAGGAAGAAGTGCCATGAGTGACAAGGCTGGAAGCTACAGTGTGGTGGAGATGTCGTTAGCGCGCCGTGTCATGGTGAACATGCTGGCCTTACCAAGGCCGAAGCATCAGATATTTGGCCTGCTGGAATTGGATGTCACCGCCGTTCGTAAGTTCCTGGCGGACCACAAAGCGGCAACCGGTGAGACGCTGTCTTTCACCGGCTACCTGACCTTCTGCCTGGCCCAGGCGGTGAATGAGCATAAGGAAGTACAAGCATATCTGAAAGGGCGTAAACGGCTGGTCAAGTTTGACGACGTAAACGTCGGGCTGATGGTGGAAAAGAAGGTGGGTGACAAGCGCGCCGTGACGGGACATGTTATATCGGGAGCCAATTACAAGACATACCTGGATATCCATCGGGAGATCCGCCGGGTACAGTCTAAACCGGCGCCGCCGGACAGCGGGCGCAAGAACCGATTCTTCTCCTCCCTGCTGGTTTCGTGGCCGCTGTCCAGCTTGTTCAGAGGTTTGTTTGGCATAGTCATGCGTACCTACCCGGCGATCTACGCGTCACGGGTGGGTACGGTGGGCGTCTCCGCGGTGGGTATGTTTGGGGAGGGACACAGCGGCTGGGGCGTAGCGCCGCT
>JAHEEY010000385.1 GCA_024640485.1 Chloroflexota bacterium
TTACCAGATATCTTTCTTCAGCGGGGCAGCGGCCGGTTCAATCTCGGCCGGGGTATTGACTGATTTGATCGGCTACCACAGCGCCATGGGCATTGCTGCCGGCCTGACCGGGTTGGGTGCCGTGATCGCCCTGCTGTTCCTACCAGAGACCAACCACCGTGAACACCGTGAAGCGACCTCCCGGGCAATCTCGGCAGCCGCGGCCGCAGCGAAGCCCAGGGAGAGCAATCTGCCGGAGCTGCTGTCAGCGACATCATTGCTGGGCATCAACAGAATTGTGGTCGCCGGGATGCTGTTGAGTACTTTCGGTGTGTATCTGTTGGATATGCTCGGAGAGTCGGTAATTTTATGGGACAGGCGTATCGGGGTGGCCACGCTCACCGGGCTCGGGCTGGGCCTGAGCACCTTCTCCGGTATCGTGTTCACGCCACTGATCGGATCGATATCCGACCGCGTCCGCAGCCGCTGGCTGGTGGTCGCCGGCGGGCTGGCTGCCGGCATCATCGGTCTCTCCCTCCTGGCCCTGACGATGCCGACCCTGGCATTGGTCGGGCTGCCGTTGATATTCCTGGCCAGCAGCAGCAATCAGGGATTGTCCACAGCATTGATGGGGGACTTGTCTATCGGCAAACGGCAAGGGCGCCGCCTGGGGATGCTCTTCACCGTCGGCGATCTGGGCAGCGCCATCGGCCCGCCATTGGCGTATGCGATTTTGCCCGTGTGGGGCAGCAGTGGGGTTTACTGGATTGGGGCGCTCCTGTTCGCGGCCATGTTCCTGGCGGCAGCCCGTTGGTCGGCAGTGCGCTATCGGGCGAGGCCGCAAGACCGCTCTCTGTCCTGATACCGCTGCCTTCAGCCAGGCAGTTTTCTTCCGCAGCCGCGGCTACAGCATCTCCGGCAGCCGGCCGACATCCTGCCCCAGCTGCAGAAAATTCACCCTGGCCTGATGGCATAGGGTCTCCAAGAAGCTGATGTGCGGCCCCAGCATCGGCGCGTCCCAGCGATCAATGCTTTCTTCCATCAGCCGGGCCAGGCAGAACGCCCGCCTGGCCGGCCGCAGGGTAGTGCTGCCGGACGGGGTGATCTCCGGGAAGTAGATGTGGCTCACTTTGGTGGCCGGGGCAAAGGCACCGCCGCTGAGCTGGTGGCTGGAAATGTCGTAGCTCCCTTTCCGAAGGGGGGTGTCAGCCACCAGCTGTTTCAGCTCCGGCAGCAGCTCCAGCGAAAACGGCCGGATGCCGACGCCGCCGGGCGTGGGCAGCGCGTATATCCCATCTGCCCGCGCTTCCAGCAGCAGGATATCGTTGGAGAGCAGCTGCCAGCCGTTGAGCACCAGGGCCAGGCCGCTGGTGGTCTTGCCGCTGCCCGATTTGCCGGAGATGATCACCGCCCTGCCGTCTTTGGCGGCGGCAAATGCGTGCAGGAGAAAATACCCCTGGCGTCTCAAAAAGGGCGCCATACTGGTGTAGTTGATATCCTCGAACCTGCCGTATGCCAATGCCGCCGGTGTCAGCGAGCCGGTAATCCGGGCCCGCGTTAAGGGTGGGGATTCTGAGGGATCAGTCAGGGACAGGGTGACCAGGGCGCCGTCAAGATAGTGGAGGGTGATATGGTCTTCAGGCCCATGGTAGGCCGACAAAATCCCGATATCGTCGGGAAGCGGCCTGGGATCCTCAAAGAACGGTTCCTCCAGGGGAAGCGGCGGCAGTTTCTCGGACAGCGCCAGCGACAGCTCGATGTCACCCTGCGTTTCTGTGGGATGGACGGAGCTGCCGGCCAACCAGCTGCCGAAGAGATGCTCCCAATTTCGCCGGATCAGCCGGCTGTCAGAGTGTAGATCAATCTTCAGCTTGTGCAGGTTTAGCAGCATAACGGTATCATGGCCGGCTGGCGCATTCTCCTCATCCATGGTGGACCGGTTCCCATCTGGCGGCCGGCTCAACCTGCTTCCTCGTTTCTTTTACAATTTGGCGGGCCGGGGAACGCGCCTCTAAGCGATTTCCCCGGCCTACATTATCCTATCCGTCGGAGAGCAGGCTGTTGACGGCCGACTCAAAGGTGCTGTACGGCTGGGCGCCTGACAAGAAATAGCCGTTGATGAAGAAGGCCGGCGTGCCTCTGACCCCTAAAGCGGCACCTTCGTCGAGGTCTGCCAATACCTGCGACTGGTGGGTATGGTCGGTCATACACGCTTCAAATGAGGCTAAATCCAATCCCAGCTGGCCGGCAATCCCGCTGAAAACGGCCGCGGCATCACTGTTGTTGGCCCAGAGCTGTTGGGCGGCGAACAGCTGGTCGTGCATCTCCACGTACGCCTCCTGATCACCGGCACATCGGGCAGCCTCGGCGGCAGCCACCGCCTGGGGATGGATGTTGGTCAGCGGGAAATCTTTGAAGACATAGCGGACGATGCCGGTGTCGATGAGATTCTGCTTGATCTGGGGCATCGTTTCCAGGAAATGCCGGCTGCAGTACGGGCACTGCAGATCGGTATATTCCACAATCACGATGGGGGCGTCAGCGTCCCCCAGGTAGGGAGAATCGGAGATTGGCACATCAACCGGGCCCTCCGGCTGTGCCGGGGGCTGTTCCTGCTGCTGCGCCTCTTGGGGCTGCTGGTAGGCATCGCCCAAAGTGCCTTCTTCGGCCAGTCCGATGGCGTACTCAAACAAGTCGTACGGCTGGGCGCCGTTGATAGGATAGCCGTCGATGAAGAAGAACGGCGTCCCGCGGACCCCCAGGGAGACCCCTTCGTCTGCGTTGTCCTGGATTACCTGGTCGTACCGTCCGCTGTCCTGGCATTCTTGGAAAGCGGCCTTGTCCAGCCCGACTCCTTCGGCGATGCCGGCCAGGATTGCCGCAGCGCCGGCGCCTTGATTCGCCCATGACTGCTGTCCGGCAAAGATGGCGTCATGCATAGGCCAATACCCTTCCTGTTCGCCAGCGCACCGGGCGGCGACGGCGGCGTACCGCGCTTCGGCATGAATGCTGTCCAGGGGGAAATCCTTGAAGACGTATCGAACTCTACCGGTATCGATCAGATTGGTGATGATCGCTGGCAGGGTCTCGACGCTGTGCCGCTGGCAGTAAGGGCATTGATAGTCGGAGAATTCGACGATGGTCACTGGCGCTGCCGGATCGCCGAATTCGGCGGCGATATTGTCGGCGGCGATGGCCGCCGGAGTCGGTTTAGCGGCCGGCTGTGAGGGCACCTGCTCAGGTGGATTCTGCTGGGCCACCTGCTCGCCGCGGCCAACGGCCGCGATCACTTTGTCGAATACCTCAAATGGCTGGGCGCCGACAAAGGGCTGCTCGTTGAGGAAGAAGCTGGGGGTGCTGCCGACGCCAAGGCTTCTGCCGTAGTCTATGTCGGCATTGATCTGGGCCTCAAACTCGCCGCTTTGCTGACAGAGCTGGAACTGCTCCAAATCCAGATTCAGTTCCTGGGCATAGCCATAAAAAAACGACTCCGCGCTGCTGTTGCCCCACTCTCCAGCGTTGGCAAAGAGAAGGTCGTGCATACCCCAGTAGGCGGCGGCGCTCTGGGCGCCCGCACATCGGGCGGCAGCTGCCGCGGCTGTCGCCTGCGGGTGAATATTCGTCAGCGGGAAATCATAGAAGACGATCATCATCTCGCCGGCAGCGACGTACTTCTGGTCTAGACTGGGCATGGTCTGCTGAGCGTAGCGGGCGCAGTAGGGGCACTGGTAGTCGGAGAACTCCTTCATGACCACATTTGCGCCGGGATCGCCCCGGTAAGGGCGGCCTTCGTTGGTAAAGCCGACTTCGATACCGCTGGCGTCGTACTCGGCCTTAGCGTCAATGGCGGCGGCACTGCTTTCGGTGCCGGGTTCCTGTGTGGGCTCAACCGTGATGGATTCGGACTCCGGCAGGGTGGGGCTGCCCAACAAGAGGGAGGCGGCGCCGGAAGAACCGGCCTCTTCTTCGACTACAGACGGCAGCGAATCTTCAGCTTCGCCGGACTGAACAGAGCCGGCGGCCGGTTGGGTGGGGCCGCAGGCGGCCAACAAGAGTATCGCGCTCAGCAGCAAGCTGAACAGCCACCCCTGAGATAACTTGGCAAACTTCATGTTTCACTCTCCAGAAAGAGCTGGGACCAGCTGGTGGGGCGTGCAAAGCAGCCCTGGACTGGCTCCAACTCGGTTCTCTACACCTTGGTTTGGCCCGATGATCACTGTTTTGTCAGGGCTGTGTGAAAGAGAAATCCAGCGCATACTATAACTTGAAGCAAGCATTTTGGGTAACCTTTTAAGCAACGCCCTTGGCCGTCCTGAATTACTGGCGCCGTCGTTTTACTGATCGCTGACTACGACTCACGCCAGCAGCTGACCTCAATCCAGAGAGGAACTGGTTCGATTAGCTAGGTGGCCACACCTTAAGCTTATTCGCTGCGAGGGCCGAATTGTGTTAGAGTAGCGTGTTCTTCTGTTTTTTTTCGATCTCATACAAGTGTGGGCACGGCACGATGTGGTGCTGAGCCCGCCGCCATCTGGATAGACCGTTGCAGACTCAAGACAGTGAATCAAGCTCAGAAAATAAAAGGCCAGCCGACAAATTCCTAATCGTTGGGCTGGGCAACCCCGGCCGGCAGCACCGGGGAAA
>JAHEEY010000386.1 GCA_024640485.1 Chloroflexota bacterium
CGATTGGCCTCGAACCGGAAGATTGGCTTGTCTTGCAGCCCACACGGGTTGTCCCCCGCAAGGGAATTGAGCTATCCATCGAACTGCTGGCCCGTCTTGCCGATCCGCGGGCCAAACTGGTGATCACCCATCAAGCCGGCGACGAAGGGCTTGACTATCTGCACCATCTGGAAAGTTTGGCGGCGGAAAAGGGGGTGGATTTGCGCTACGTGGCCGATCTGGTGGATGATGAACGGAGGCAGGATGAAGATGGACGCAAGATCTATGCCCTTTGGGATACGTACCCACATGCCGACCTCGTCGCCTACCCCAGCCTCTATGAAGGCTTCGGCAATGCGCTCATCGAGACTATCTACTTCCGCAAGCCAGCCCTGGTCAATCGCTACCACGTTTACGCCGAAGATATCGGCCCGCTTGGCTTCCAGTTCGCCGAGATTGATGGTTGCGTAACCGATGAGGCTGCGGCGCTGGTCCTGGAATGGCTCGCTCATCCCGAAAGAACTGGGCAGATCGTAGAGCATAATTATCAGCTGGGCCAGCGGTATTTCTCTTATGAAACTCTGGCACGCTTGCTGAAAGAAATTATAGGCGGCATATAGCTATCTGCCGCTGCCCTCTCGGAAGTGGGCCAAGGTCATAAACATCGCCGGCTAAGCTGAACAGCCAGAGACAGCGCAAAAAAAGGCGTGTCCCATTGGAACACGCCTTTTTGTTATGTTAACTTATCTAATTGATAGGAGCAAGAGAGTGCTGTTAACCCCAGCCTTGATCCTTTACAAAACCGGACAAGAAAGGAATCTCAACCATCTGACCTTGATACGCCTGGTAAGCCCAATACAGCTGAGCTAAAAAGCCGAGCGGTGCTATGATACAGGGCAGAAAAACGGTTACTGACGATATGGCCACGATCACATAAAGCGCAATCCCAAAGACCAGAGCCTGCATATTATGCGCCTTGATAAACGGCCGGTTCTTCTTGTCTTCCAACAGCATAATGACGATAGGAACAAGGGGGGTGAAAACGTAAGCCAATGCGGCCCACAATTTATCATCGCTGGTTACATCATCTCCACTGCCTGTACTGCCGAAATCTTCTTCGCTCATTGTTGCCTCCAATGCAAAAGTATTAAGGACGATATAGACTCCCCAATAGAAAACATTGTAAAGCCCAGAGGGGGCATCCGTCAATACGGAGAATTTGCTATTGGTGGAAACCGCGTGCTAGAATGCTCCCATGAAAAAGGTTGTATTTATGGGCACCCCCGACTTCGCGGTGCCCAGCTTAAAAAAACTGATCGAAACGCAGCAGGTCGTTGGTGTGGTAACCCAGCCCGATCGCCCAGCCGGCCGGGGGCAGCAGCTGCGCCCCTCTCCGGTGAAAGCAGCTGCCGAAGAAGCGGGCATTCCGGTCTACCAGCCGAAATCGCTTCGCAGCGAAGAGGCCGCGGCTCCTATACGGCAATGGGACCCCGATGTCATTATCGTCGCCGCATTTGGACAGATCTTAAAGCCCCATCTGTTGGACATGCCGCCTCACGGCTGCATCAACGTCCATGCCTCGCTGCTGCCGCGCTGGCGGGGAGCTTCTCCCATTCAGCATGCGATCCTGGCGGGAGACGCCCAAACCGGGGTGACATTGATGCGGATGGAGATAGGATTGGACACAGGCCCGGCATTCGTCAGCCAAGCGATTCCTATCCATGATGATGAAACGGCAGAGACCCTGCATGATCGGCTGGCTGAGCTGGGCGCGGAGATGGTTGGCGCGCATCTGAATGATATTTTGAACGGCCGCTTCACCGCGACCCCTCAAGATGAATCACTGGTCACCTATGCCCCGCTCATTAACAAGGAAGACGGCCTACTTGATTGGCAGCACCCAGCGGTCGCTTTGGATCGCCGCCTGCGGGCGATGTCCCCCTGGCCTGGGGCTTTTACCAGCTGGCGGGGCAAAGGGCTAAAGGTGCTCCAGGCGCGGCCCGTCGCTGGCCGCTTGCCGGCCGGGCAGCCGGGACAGGTGGTCCAGTTCCAGGAGACCATTGTTGCCCTGGCTCAGGAAGGTGGTCTAGAATTGCAGCAGATACAATTGGCGGGGAAGCGCGTGATGACCGCTGTCGATTTCGTGCGCGGCCGGTCTGATTTCGTCGGCAGTATCTTAGGCAACTAAGGAATGGCTGCCGTACAGCTAGAAACGAACTTCTGAGGTGATGGCTCGTCACTGCCAGCTAATTTTGCTCAACAGTACAAGGGGTAATCCATGAGAGTGCTTGTTTATGGCGCAGGTGCGGTAGGGGGGTATTTAGGTGCCAAGCTGTCGCTCGGCGGGCATGATGTTACGCTGATTACGCGGCAGTTTACCGCCGAGACGATCAATGCCAGCGGCCTGGCCTTGACTGAAGTTGACAGTCGGGTGGTTTCCCGGCCTAGAGCGATGGGCTCGGTGGCTCAAGCATTTGCCGATGATCAGGATGACTACGATCTGATCATCATGAGTATGAAATCTTACGACCTGCGGTCAGCGCTGGATCCATTGGTTGCTTTTTGCCCTGAGCCGCCCCCCATTATCGCCGTTCAAAACGGTATCGATGTAGAGCAGCCGCTGATTAAGCAGTACGGTGCGGAACGGATTATCGCCGGTTCATTGACAACGCCGATTCAAAAAGAGACTTTAAACAGTTTGGTGGTCGCCCGTACTGACAGAGGGTTGGGTCTATCCCCTACGAATCCGCGCCAAAACATCAAGCAGTGGGTCAATCTTTTTAAAGCGGCCGGTGTGGATACGGTTAAGGTCTCCAGCTACCAATCGATGCGCTGGTCCAAGGCGCTGCTCAATATTGTGGGCAACGCGTCATCAGCCATTCTCAACCGCTCCCCAGACATTGTCTATAAATCGGCCGCGATGTTCGATTTGGAAGTTAGGATGCTGCGGGAAACGTTGGCGGTGATGGAGAAGTTGAACTTGAAAATCAGCAATCTGCCGGGCTCCCCGGCGCGCCAACTGTCAGTGGCGGTGAAACGTATGCCGGTGGCGCTGTTGAAACCGCTTATGACCAGTATTGTCTCCAAAGGGCGAGGCGGAAAAATGCCCTCCTTCCATATCGATTTGGCGTCGGGTAAAGGCCAAAGTGAGGTTATTTATCACAATGGGGCCATTGCCAGGGCGGGGAAGGCGGCTGGTGTGCCGACGCCGGTCAACCAGGCGCTCAACGACGTGCTCATGCGGCTTACCCGTGAAGAGGTCGATTGGCATCTCTACGATGGTAAACCGAAGGCGCTGCTGTTGGATGTCAAGAAATATCAAAGCCGCAAGGGTGGGGCATAGTGGTGGGGGCGGCAGTCTGGCGCTGGCCATCTGCCACCAGAGATAATGGATGATTAAGAACGAGTATCAGCTTCGCCAGCAGATCGTTAAAGTTGGCCGGCTCATGTATGAAAAGGGGCTTATCTGCGCCAGCGACGGCAACATTTCAGCCCGGCTTGGGGCTGGACGTATCCTGATCACGCCTTCAGGTTTACATAAAGGTATGATGGAGCCGGATCAGCTGTTGATAGTCGATCAGAATGGGGAGCGTGCCGGCAGCCGGATCGGCGCCAACCGCCAGTTGAAACCTACCAGCGAACTGCCCATGCATTTGGAAGTGTATCGTCGCCGTCCTGATGTGGAAGCGGTCGTCCATGCCCACCCGCCGATCACCGTCGCCCTCTCCATTGCCGGTATCTCTCTGGCTGACTGCTTTCTGCCAGAGATGATCGTCTTTTTAGGGATCATCCCTACGACTGAATACGCCACCCCTTCCAGCACTGAAAATGTGAGGGCCATTCGGGAACTTATCGCCAGGCATGACGCTATCGTTTTGAAGCGCCACGGCTCGATCACCGTAGGGGATTCCCCGATGCAGGCGTTCATGCGTCTGGAAACGATGGAGCAGGGTGCCCGCATCCGCTTCATGCTGGCCCAGCTAGGAGTCAATAACCCGCTGCCGGAGGAGGAGATCCGTAAACTAATGGATCAACGTCAGCAGTTGGGATTGAGCCAGCCGGGAGAAGCGGCAGAGTTCAACGCTGCCTGCCATATCTCCAGCGAGGAAAGCGGCATGCCGCCTGCCGAGAATGAGCCTATCAACGCCACCACCATCAGTGCCGCGGATCCTGCCACTATCCGTATGCTGGTATCACAGGTTGTGAATAAAACATTGGGCAGCCCCTAGACGAGGCGCTGCCGCCGGTTGTGCCCACAAGTTCTGGATTGTTCCCCCACCAAGCAATTGACATAATATCAGAAATATAAGTGTAACTGCACTCCTGATGGATGCATGATATTATAGATTCTTTTTGGGCAGACCAACCGGTAGCCGAGTAATTCGATTGAGCAAAGAAGATAACTATGACGCCAGCCAACATCACTGCTGTTTTATTTGATTGGGATTTAACTTTAGCCCGGGTTTTGGGCGATGTGCCTCAGAGTGAGCGGATCAAAGCTTTGTTTGCCAGCCAGGGTTTGACCTTCACTTTGGAACAGATCCAGGAAGCGATGAAAACGCAGCGCACGGGGGCTAAGCCACAGACGCGGCAGGACATCATCAATTTTTATTTCAAGCTGTTGGCCT
>JAHEEY010000042.1 GCA_024640485.1 Chloroflexota bacterium
GTATCATCAAACGGCTGCTGTGGGGACATCTCCATAACCTCGTCGGGTAAGATCTGTCGCGATGTACGGGGGAACCCCGCTTCGCCTGATTGCTGTCATGTCATGTCACTGGTACCGCTGGAAAATACGCCGGGCCACACTTCGCTTGTGCACCTCATCCGGGCCATCATAGATCCGGGCAGCCCGTTCGTGACGGTACCACCAGGCCAGGGGTAGTTCATCGGTCATCCCCATCGCCCCGTGGGTCTGAATCGCCCGATCGATGACCCGCTGCAGCACATTGGCCACGTAGAACTTGATGATCGAAATCTCATCCCGGGCGGCGTAGCTGCCTTCGCGGTCGATCTTATGAGCCGCCTGCAGCACCATCAGCCGGGAGGCGTTGATTTCGGCCCGCATCTCGGCAGCCCAGTTCTGAATGGTCTGCTGAGTCGCCAGCGGCCTGCCTGGGGCCACTTCCCGCAGCACAGCGTAGCGGCACATCAGGTCGAATGATCGTTCGCAGATGCCGATCCAGCGCATGCAGTGGTGGATACGTCCCGGCCCCAACCGGTTCTGGGCGATCACAAAGCCAGCCCCTTCAGCGCCCAGCAGGTTCTCCTGGGGGACCCGGCAGTTGTCGTACAGTATTTCCGCGTGGCTGGCGAAGCCGTGCCCAGTCTCACCCATGACCGAGATATTGCGCACCAGGGTGAATCCAGGGGTGTCGGTGGGCACGATGATCATGCTGGCCCGCAGATGCTTCGCTGCTTCAGGATTGGTGATCGCCATGACGATGGCAAAGGCGGCACCGTCCGCCGATGAGGTGAACCATTTGTGCCCGTCAATGATGAAGCTGTCCCCCTCTTTAACCGCTGTCGTACTCATCAAGGTGGGGTTGGAACCGGGGTTGTCAGGTTCCGTCATAGAGAAGCAGCTGCGGGTTTCTCCAGCCAACAATGGCGCCAGGAACTCCGCTTTCTGAGCTTCGCTGCCGTGCTCCAGGAGGATTTCCATGTTGCCGGCATCGGGAGCCTGGGCATTGAAGATGTAATGGCCCAACGGCGTCTGCCCCAGGATCTCACTGACATGCCCGTGTTCCACCAGGGAAAGCCCCATGCCGCCCTCTTCCCGCGGGATCTGCGGCAGCCACAGCCCCAGCGATTTGGCTTTCTGCCGTTTCTCATTGACGATGGGCATCAGCGTTTCAAAATCGCCCGCCAGAAACAGTTTTTCTAAGGGAATGATCTCCTCGCGGACAAACTCGCGGAAGGTATCCAGTACCATCTTGGTTTCTGCTGACAGTTCAAAATCCATTTCTCTCCCTCCAAATAGGTGACCTTAGCGATAATCAACCGGATCGTCTAGACGTTGGGCGCCCTGCCGACAAGCTGGCCGCCGTCGATGACAAAGGTGCCGCCGGTGGTGAAGCTGGAAGAAGGCGAAGCCAAATACAAGGCGATGCCGCACAGCTCTTCCGCTTCGGCGATCCGGCGCATGGGCACGCTCTTGATCACCATATCGTGAATCTCAGGCGTCTGCCAAAGCACGCTGCTGAATTTGGTCTTTACGAATCCTGGGGCGATGGCGTTTACCTGGATGTTGGCCGCAGCTAATTCCGCGGCCAACACCTTGGTCAGCATCAGCACCGCCGCCTTGCTGACCGAATAGATGCCCATCATCGGCCCGGGCTCTATGCCAGCCACCGAGGCCACGTTGATGATCTTCCCGCCGCCTCGTGAGGTCATGATCGGGGCGCACGCCTTGGCCATCTGGAAATACCCTTTGACGTTGACGTCCAGGATTTTGTCCCAATGGCTGGCCTCAGCGGTCAAGATCGGACCGAAATGGGGATTGGTGGCGGCGTTGTTGACCAGGATGTCGATGCCGCCGTACCGCTCTTGGACCTGCGCTACCAAGGCGGTGATGCTTTCCGGATCGCCTGTGTGGCAGGCGATGGGCAGCGCTTCCCCCTGGGTTTCCCTGATCTGGGCCGCCGCCTCGTCCAGGGCGTCTTGTTTGCGGCTGGTCAGCACCACCTTGGCACCGGCTGCCGCGAATGCTTCTGCAATCGCCTGTCCGATTCCCCGGGATGCACCGGTGATAATGGCCACCTTGCCGGACAGGTCGAAATCGGGAAGCTTTCCCATGTTTTTCTCCTTAGTTTCCACGGAAATTGGGATCTCGTTTCTGCAGGAAGGCGGTCACCCCTTCCATATGGTCATGGCTGGGGATGGTCTGCTTCTGCAGCCGTGCTTCGTACTCCACCGTCGCCGCCACATCATTCCGGGCGGCGAAATCGAGCGCATGTTTGGTGAGGCCCAGGGCCAGAGTGGGGCGTTTGGCCAGCTTCAGCGCCCAGGCCAAAGCGACATCCATCAACCCCTCAGCCGGCGCGATCTTGTTGGCGATCCCCCACTGCAGGCATCGTTCTGCCGGGATTTTCTGCGCCTCAATGAAGATCTCATACGCTCGTCCGTAGCCGACCAATCTTTCCAGCAGCCAGGTCGCCCCGGCATCGGGAACCAGACCGACATTGCTGAACGCCATCATGATGCTGCTGTCCTCAGCCATGACCCGCAGATCGCAGGCCAGGGCCAAGGATGCCCCGGCGCCGGCGGCAACCCCGTTGACCGCGGCGATGACCGGCAATTCGATGCGGGTGATCAAGCTGATCAAGGGCTGGTAGCCGCTGACAATAATCTCGTAAACTTCATCGGGGGTTGGGAGCTGCTGAAAACCAGATAGATCTGCGCCAGCACAGAAGCCGTCCCCGGCACCAGTCAAGACAATCGCCCGGACATTGGCTTCATCTCTAGCCTGTTCGAACGCTGCCAGCAGCTCGCGCTGCAGCACATCATTAAGGGCGTTGCGCCTTCTGGGGCGGTTCATCGTGATGATGACCACATCCCCATTCTTCTCATAGAGCACAGTATCAAACTGAGACATAAAGCCACCTCATGACTGGATTCGGTTTTGAACGCTGCTGAGTAGTATCCCCAATCTACTGATCCTGGTGAGAGACGTTGGACCGTAGTTGAGGACGGCGAAGCTAAACTGGAAAACGGTTCGTTTTCAACTTCAATTTATAAGCTGGCATCTCAAAACATGCAAACGCAATTTCGCAGCGCTCTGAAGGCAAATAGGCCGATCTCCTGGGCGCCAGACAGAAAAAAGCCTCTCTGTTTTGCAGAGAGGCCAATGAACATGAAGATAGCGCCGGCATAAAGCCAAGAGCGGGCAGCCGGCGGCAGGCACTTGGCATATTACGGTCCTGCGAAGCTGGATTGGGAATCATACCGGTGAAAATAGGTGGAGGGGTTAGAGGTATAGACATACACCCAAAGGTCGTTGGGAGCCAGGTCAGACCAATTGAAGACCCATTCAGCCGCCAGCGGGGGCATGTTGACACAGCCATGACTGTGCTTGTAGCCAAACCGGTCATGCCAGTAAGCGCCGTGGAGGGCGATGTCGTAATCGAAGAACATCGTGTGGGGCACATCCTCGATGAAGTAGTAATCTACCTTGCCTTCGGCACCTGACATCTTGGTGGTGACGTGCTTGTCCCACACTTGGAACAGCCCTTCGTTGGTCGGCCAGCGGTTGAGGCCGCTGGAGACCAGGCCGGCATAGACCATCCGATTGCCTACGTAGGCCGCGAAACTTTGTTCATACAGGTCTACTTGAACCCAGTATTCGTCGGCAGCGACCCCTTCGGGACGCTGGTTGAGCTCGACGATGCTGACGTAGGTCTGGCGCATCCAGCGGTCGTCGCCGATGTTGTACCAGATCCAGCCGTCATCCAACTCGACCGCGTCATACACTTCGAAGAAGGTGTATCGCGGCAGCTTGCGGGTGTCCGGTTCAGGCTCGCCGCCAGGCTCGTGGCTGTACCAGTAATCTACGATGACCCATCCGAAGGGACGCAGCGGCTGCATCTTCACTTCAACACCAGCAAACTGGGAGATCTCAGCTTCCTTAAGATCTTCGGCTCTTACGTATTCGCCGCTATTGATCTGGTACCACAGCTCGCCGGCCTCATTTCGGAGCTTGCCTTCTACGGTGGCATATAGGAACCCGTCACCTACATTACGCACTGGAGGTAGGGCCGTGGTGGGCTCTGGGTAAACATCGATTAAGTCATGTAGCTTTACATAACTTGCATCCTGCAGGAAGCTGCCGGCACGGGGTTGGGGAGCCGCAAACGCTGGCGGCGGCGGATCGGCGGCGCAGACGTAGCCGATCGCTTCTGAGTGGAAGAAACAGCGTGAGGCATCGGCTGAATCGGTAATGATCAGCAGGACGGTCCCAATGAGACCAATGAACAGCGCAATCCGGTAAAAACGTCCCATAGAAATATGATACTCAAATAGATTTCAAATTCAATCTGAAGACCAAGTCAGTCATCATACATTCATTATATCAGTTCGGGTAGATATGTTCCTCTACTGGAAGCTGACGTTTGCCAGGCCATCGACCGCCTTCGTCTGCGAATACATTGAAGCCGCCATAGGCGGCAAGCCGTTCTTCGCCTTACGGCAGATATTCGCTGGGGGGTGAACCATGCTGCAGGCTCAGCTGGCTGTGCTGCATGTCGCTTCAGGCCGAGTCGGCACCGCTAGCCGTCATGCCTCAATGGACAAAGGTGTCACACGTGCCTGATTGGATGGCTGGTCGGGTGGTTAGAGGCTGATGTTCTGGTAGTTGACAGCTACTTGCTGAGGGTCAAGATTCGTCCACACTGATCACAGAAGAGCAGTTTTCCCTGTTGGACTTTCTTGACAGTTTGCGCGGAGACATTCAGCCGGCAGCCCTGGCAGATGTTGCCGCGCAGGAAGACTACGGTAGTGCTGCCCCGTCGCTTGCTGATAGCGCTGTAATCTTTCAGGGCGCTGGCAGAAATCATGGGCAGCTGCTCTTGGCGAAGCTCTGCCAAGTCCCTTAGCCGCAGCGCTAGTTCGACCTGCTCTTCCCTGAGGTGTGCCTGCGAACTTTCCCACGCTTCTTTTGACTGTGCGAACGCTTCATCCGCGGCTTTCTTCTCCGCCTCTGCTTCTTCGATCATGATCATCGCTTCCAGGACTTCATCTTCCATCCCGCTGCGACGACGGCCTAGCGATTCGATCTCATTCTGCAGGTCGGTTAGCTCCTTGGGGTTGGCCACTTTGCCGGAATAAAGGCGGTTTTCCGATCGTTTCGCCTTGTTAGTAAGGCTTTGCAGTTCCAGGTTCATGTCCGTGAGCTGTGTACGCCAGCTTAACAGTTCTGCGGCTGCCGTTTCCGCGCGCTGGCGGGCAGCAATCAGCGCTTCAGTCTCCCGCTGGGCATTCAGCACGTCTCCCAGACGCTTCTTCTTCTCCTGAATTTCACTGTCGATTTCTTGTAGGCGGTAAAGCTGCTGAACGTCGCTCATGGATGTTTCACCTAGCAAATTGGGATGAGAAAATTGTAACACAAACCATACTCAGGGGTATAATCCATCCGTTATGTTTGATAAATTGTTTGAACTAGGTGAACAGCCTTATTCCGAGGCTGACGCGGAGTGGGATGCTTTTGTAGCCGCCCATCCTGACGGCAGCCTGCTGCAGACCACAAACTGGGCCCGGTTGAAGAACCGGTTCAACTGGTCTTCTCAGCGGGTTTGGCTGCGACAAGAGGGCCGGCTGGTGGCCGGAGCCCAGGTTTTGTTCCGCTCAGCCGCGCTTGGGCTGATCAAGATCGGCTACATACCCCACGGTCCGCTGGTCGACTGGAACGATCAGGAACAGGTGGATGTGCTGTTCGACCAGATCGATCACGCTGCTTACCAGCATCGGGCTGGTATCGTCAAGATTGAGCCGCTGCTGTGGCAGGACGAGATGCCGGCGGCTCCCTGGGAATCGCTGCGGCAGCGGCTAGGGGATAAACTGGTGGACGGCGATACCATTCAGCCGCCGCGGACCAGCCTGATCGATCTGCGCCCATCATTGGATGAGATCTTGGCCTCCATGAAGCCGAAGACGCGCTACAACATCCGTCTGGCTGCCAAAAAAGAGGTCACTGTGCGGCAGGGCGAGCTGGAGGATATCCGCCTATTCAACCAGCTGATACGGACCACTGGCGAGAGAGATAATTTTGGGGTTCACGCCCCCAGCTATTACCAGGCGGCTTTTGAGCTGTTTGCCCCAGAACAGGCAGCCCTGTTCATCGCCGAGTATCAAGGGCAGCCGCTGTCAGCGGTGATGGTATTTGCCCACGGCCCCAGGGCAGCCTATCTGTACGGCGCTTCCAGCAACGAAGAACGCAGCCGGATGCCCAACTACGCGGTACAGTGGGAAGCCATCCAATGGGCCAGGGCCAAAGGGTGTACCAGCTATGATATGTGGGGCATTCCCGATGCCCCCGAAGCGGAGCTGGAAGCCCAATTTACCCAGCGCGGCGACGGGCTGTGGGGGGTCTACCGGTTCAAGCGCGGGTTCGGCGGCGAGGTCAAACGCACCATCGGCACTGTCGACCGTATATACAACAAACGGCTGTACAAGCTGTACCAGTGGCGGCGGAACCGGTCGGCAGGCTAGCCCGGCAGTCCAGCGGCAAGCTGGTCGCAGTCAGATCCCCTTAAAGCAGAGACCTTATGAATTCAGGGAACCTAAATCACCCGGTTTCGACCATGAGACAAGTGACATCTGAGCCTGTCTGGCAGCGAGCGCTGGACAAGCTGCCGGGCGCCCATGCCCTTCAAAGCTGGACCTGGGGGCAGTTCAAATCCAGATGGGGCTGGTCGATGATCCCGCTGCTGCTGAGCCTGTCAGAGGATGATCGGCAGCCGCTGGCGGCGGCTATGGTGCTCAAACGTAAGCTGCCTCGGCTGCCATATTCGATTCTCTATGTGCCCAAGGGGCCGATGTTGGACTATAACAACGCTCCCTTGCGTCGGGTACTGCTGTCGGAGTTAGAGCAGCTGGCTCGCCGTGAAAGGGCGATATTTGTTAAGATCGATCCGGAAGTGGTTGAGAGCTGGGGGCTTGAGCCGGAGCGCCCCTCTCCCATCGGCAGCAAATTCGTTGAGGAGTTGTCCAGCCGCGGCTGGCAGTTCTCTCAGGACCAAATACAGTTTCGCAATACCGTTGAGCTCTCTCTGGGGCGCACCGAAGAAGAGCTGCTGGCGGCGATGAAGTCGAAGACCCGGTACAACATCCGCCTGGCGGACCGCAAAGGAATCGAGATCCGCTCTGGCGGCCCAGAGGATTTCAATGTCCTGGTGGAAATGTATCGGGAGACGGCAGCCCGAGACGGCTTCGCCATCCGCCCGCCGGACTACTACCTGGATGTCTGGAACTCGTTCTACGATGCCGGCATGGCCCAGCCGCTGCTGGCGGAATTCGAAGGGGAGCCAGTCGCCGCGGTCATGCTGATCCGGTTCCGTGACCGGGTCATCTACATGTACGGCGCTTCCACCGGAAAAGCCCGCAAATTGATGCCCAATTATCTGCTACAATGGGAAGCAATTCGATGGGCCCAATCCCAGGGGTGCCAAATATATGACTTTTGGGGTGCGCCGGACGAATTCGAAGAGACAGATCGGTTGTGGGGTGTGTGGCGATTCAAAGATGGTTTCCAGGGACAGGTCGTCCGCCACATCGGAGCCTGGGATTTTCCCGCCCGACCGCTGTTGTACTGGATCTATTCGGTGGCCCTTCCGAAGTATCTAGACCTTTTACGCGCAAGAAACAAAGGGTGATCCGGCGGCCGACTGCTTGATCCCCGCAGTGATTCACAACCGCACCGTTATCCGACCTCGCATCGCCGCATCTATACCGGGTAAGTAGAGACTGCTCGCCCAAGGAAAACAGAATATGAGCCGCACCATCGTTGTGCTTGAAGGGGATCAGACTGGACAAGAGCTGCTGGAAGATGCCCTCAGGGTCATCCAGCCAAACGTCATACGCTTCGATATCGACTTCTTGCGGTACGACTTGAGCCTGGAGACACGTCGGGCAACCAACAACCAGATCGTCTTTGATGCCGGGAGGGCGATTCGCGCTCACCGGCTGGGACTCAAAGCCGCCACCATTACCCCGGGCCAAAAAGGGGATGTGGGCAGTCCCAACAAGATCCTGCGGGAAGCGATAGACGCGGAGGTGATCCTGCGCACGGGCCGGCGAATTCCCGGTGTGAGGCCCATTGCCGGCGTTTACGCCCCTATCAGTGTGGTTCGCATGGCCCGGGATGACGCTTACGGCGCGGACGAACGCCGCGAAGGCGAGCCTGGCTCCCTGGACGAATTCGCCTTCCGCACCGAAAAAATCTCGCGCCGGGTTTGCCGGCATGTGGCTGAATTCGCCTTTCAGCATGCCCAGGCCAAGGGAGCCAAAGTGTTTGGCGGCCCCAAGTTCACTGTCAGCCCGGTATATGAAGGGATGTTCAAGGAAGAATTGGATGCTGCCGCGCAAAGATATCCCCAGGTACGCTACGATCCGCAGCTGATCGATGCCACCTTCGCGCTGCTGCTGTCGACTACTGGCGATGCCCTGGTCATACCCACCTTGAACCGGGACGGCGATCTGCTTTCCGACATGGTGCTGCAGATGTTCGGCTCTATCGCTGGCGCGGAATCGATGGTCATCTCCGTGGATCAGAACGGCGAACCGGACTGTGTGATGGCGGAAGCGCCTCACGGCACCGCCCCCGCTCTGGAAGGGCGCAACGTGGCCAACCCGATGGCGATGATCCTGGCGGCAGCCGGCTTGTTGGGGCATATGAAAGAGCGGGAGGCCAAGCAGGCCAGCCGGGCAATCTACGAGTCCACCTTGGAGGCTATCTACGAAGGGTTCCGTACCGCCGATTTAGGAGGCTCCGCTCACACTGATGAATTTACCGATGAAGTGATCCGGCGGGTGAACAGCAAGCTGGAGGTTTGGTCTGCCCTGGCATAGGCGCAGGCAGCATCACAAAAAAATGAGGGCTCTGAGCAGTGTGTCGCTCAGAGCCCTTTTTTCGTTTCTGTCGCAGTTAGCTGCGGTGCAGGGTGGTGATGAAAGGAAGCGAATTCAGCATGGCTACCCCGATGGGTAATCCGATGATAGTAGCGCACAGGAGCCAGGCGAAGAGTGCCCAGATCAAGCTGAACCACCAGCCGATTACGATGAAGTACAGCGCCCGGAATAAAAACATCGGCTGCCTCTCGGGCACAAATTGAGAACGGCCGTCCTTGGTATTGACCACATAGCTGCCCGGGCGCATCTTCAGGGTCAGCACCTGCGGGACCCGGTCGATCATCCAAAGGCCAAGCGGTAGGAAGATTATGGTGACGTTAAGCAGCCAGGCGACCAGCACCCAGACACCTGTCAGCTCCCATCCCAGGACAAAGAAATAAATGACCCGGATTAGGAACGGGATCTCTTGGACCGGCCGGCCCTTGACTGCATTACTGGTTGACATCAAAACACCTCATTCATGTCTCACTGCTGCCGGCACAATTGGGCCTGTGCCTGGCTGCGGATTGATTTTTACTTGCTGCATACTTTACGCACGATTTTCCCTGCGGTTGCATCGAATGTGCTTGGGCAGGGGCCGAAATCATGTTGAGGTTTGGGGGGCAGCTCAAGCCGGCAGCAAGGTGATCAAGGTCATCTCGGGCGGGGAAAGGAAGCGAACCCGTGGCGCGCTCAGCCCTTCAAGGCCGATGCCGCGGCTGACATAGAGATGTGTGCGCCCCTCCACGTAGGGACCCATCACAAACTGCCGTCCCAACTGTGAGCTGGTGATCAGCGGGCCCACCAGCGGCAGCCTTACCTGTCCACCGTGGGTATGGCCGCAGAGATAGAGATCAATTCCCAGCTGTGAAGCTTCCGGCATCAGCTCCGGCGAATGGTAGAGCAGGATCTGGGGATCCCCATTTGGGGCGGCCCCAGCCAGCCGTTCCAAACGGGCCCGATCTGTGGGTAGATGGTGGGTGCAGTCCATGCCCATCAATACCAGAGATCGCCCATCAGCCAGATTGACCGTGGTCCACTGTTCGCGCATTAACACAACTGGAATGTCTTCGAACAGCGGGACGACAGTCTCCCGCAAATCTACCGGCGGGCTGCCCAGGGTGGCGAACACGCCGTAGGGAGCCGACATCTGGCCGAGCAGCTGCTTGACCTGAGCCAGGGTCACAGGATCTCGGTGATAACTTAAGTTGACATAATCACCAGTAATCAAAATCAAGTCGGGCGCGGCTTGCGCTATTAGAGACAGCACGTCTTCTTCTCGTTGGGTCAGCCGCTCTACGTGCAGGTCGCTGATGTGCAGCAGCCGGATTGGGGTTGAGCCAGCCGGCAGCCGGTCACTGCGCAGCTCATAATGGGTCAAAGCGAGCCGGAACGGTTCGATGACTGCAGCCCAGTACAAGGAGATCGTACCTGCGATCTGGACGATGAGTACCGCTGCTGGACCCATTTCCCAGCCGGTTGCTCCGGTGATGACGCCGATGCCCGCGGTCGCCAGCACTCTGGGAACCGCCAGGGTGAAGAATTGTGCTTTCCAGGGGCCGAAAGAGAGCTGCCGTCGCGGCAAGGAGAGCAGCAGCCCAACATCAGCCAGCATGAACAGCCACAACATTACCATCACCAGCCAGGCCGATTGGCGAGCTTCCGGCGAGACCCACCAGGCGATGCCAGCGACAACAGTGAGCAGCACCGCTGCCCCGGCAATTGTCCAGGTAGGCCAGCTTACCGGCAGGTGAAATGCGACCATGACCTGATGCAGCCATTCGCGTTCAAGGACGTCGTTGGCGGGTTCTTCGAATATCTGATTCTCTTGCAAGATAGGCGTCTCCAGCGGGAAATTGTCTTTACTGCCGCCGACAGATTATGGCCAACTTCCAATACACTGTCCACAATGGAGTCGCTGGCGCCGTTTTACTGACGGCTGAAAAGAGAAGCGCTATAATTCGCTCATTGTAGGAGATGAGGAGCACATGAACCCAAAATACCCAAAGCGGCTTCAGATGGCCCATTTGCCCACGCCGGTAGAGAAAATGGCCCGGTTGAGTCAACATCTAGGCGGTCCAGAGATCTATATCAAGCGAGATGATCTGACTGGCCTGGCAACTGGTGGAAACAAAACCAGGAAGCTGGAATTCCTGGTTGCTGAAGCAATGGCTCACCAGTGTGATTATCTGGTGACCGTTGGCGGCCCGCAGAGCAATCACTGCCGGCAGACCGCCGCCGCCGCCGCCCGCTACGGGCTTGGCTGTGCGTTGGTACTCAGCGGCGATCCGCCGCCGGCTAAATATGGGAATCTGCTCCTGGATGAGCTGTTGGGCGCGGAACTCCATTGGGCCGGACAGCTGACTCGTCCGGAACGGATGGTGGAGGTTGTCAGCCAACTTCAGACAAGAGGGCACAAGCCGTACCCGATTCCCTTAGGCGGTTCCAATGTCATCGGCGCCACCGGGTACGTCCTGGCGATGCAGGAGCTGGCGGGGCAGCTCTCACAGCTCGAACTACAGCCGGACTTCATCATCTTTGCCAGCAGCAGCGGCGGAACGCAGGCAGGTATCGTTCTCGGCGCACAGCTATTTGGCTGTGAGGGTCAGATATTAGGGATCTCCATTGACCATCCCGCCGATGAGCTTCAGATCCAAGTCGCCGCCCTGGCGACGGCGACAGCGACCCATCTGGACGTGGCCTCGGTTTTGGTGGCTGACCGGGTGAAAGTGAACGACGATTACCTTGGGGAAGGGTACGCCATCGTATCTGATCTGGAACGGGATGCTATTCGGCTGACGGCCCGGTTGGAAGGGATCCTGCTGGATCCGGTATACACCGGGCGGGCGATGGGCGGCCTGATTGACTTGATTCAATGGGGGGCGCTGACCAAGAATCAGAAGGTCCTTTTCTGGCATACCGGGGGGACAGCGGCGCTGTCGGCATTCTCAGAAGAATTGACATAACACTACGGTGAGCGACAGTGGATTGATTGGCCGAGGTATGCTTTGCCCACGATCACCTGGGATCTTTAAGCTTGCCTCTCTAGACAATGCTGCCTGCCATCAGCTAAAATTAGGTGACTGATCATGTTCCCGCTGAAATAGAGAAATGTGGGGGGAAACCATTCTCTTTTTTACGCCGCAGGGAGAACGGATCATTTCATCAGCCATCGACGTACCCATCGAGACTATTTCTGAGCTAGATTGGGCGATCTAAGGTCGGTCTGTTCAAGCAGCCGGATATTGGGTGCCCAACCTAACTTGATGACACAGCTCCCAGCGGCAAGAGAGCTTCGCCACCAGCCCCCGAGCCACATCACAACGTTCTGCGACTCCATATATACCAGATTTTAGATAGCGTTCCTGAAGCTCACCTCGATACCTCTGGTCAGGCTCGTCTTCTGGCGCTGCCATGATCCAGCCAAGACCAGGCGCTGCAGCGAGGAAATTATGACGTTGTTACCTGATTCAGTCGCATTTTGCCTGATATCTTTCGAAGGTCCGGATCAATATGCCCAGGCAGGCGGACTCGGCATTCGCATCTCTCAATTGGCCGATCAGTTGGCCAGCAGCGGTTATGAAACACATCTGATTTTTGTAGGCGATCCGGCGGAACCGGCTGTTGAAGCCAGAGCGGGGGGAAAGTTGACACTGCATCGCTGGTGTCAATGGATCAGTACCCATCACCCGGCTGGGGTGTACGATGGCGAAGAAAGGAAGCTGGCAGATTTCAATGACAGCGCCCCTCCTTTTATCCTGGAACAAATCGTCAAGCCGATCTTGGCAACAGGACGGATGCCGGTGCTGCTGGCTGAGGAGTGGCATACGGCCGAAGCGCTCATCCGGCTGGATCATCTGCTTAAGTTGGAAGGGATTCGGCCCCGATGTGTGTTGTTTTGGAACGCCAACAACAACATGTCATTTCATCGGGTGGACTGGCAGCGGCTGTCCGAGGCGGCCCAGCTGACCACGGTCAGCCGGTATATGAAGCATCTGATGTGGGGGATGGGATTGAATCCGTTGGTTATTCCCAACGGTATCCCGTCGCATCTCTTGGAAGTTGTCCCCAAAGAGCGGGTCAGGACAATCCGGAGGCTGTTTTCTCCAGATGACAAGACGATCATCATCTTCAAGCTGGGCAGATTCGATCCCGCTAAGCGGTGGATGCTGGCGGTAGAGTCCGCCGCAATGCTCAAAGCGAGAGGATTCCCCATCGCCTTCGTGCTGCGCGGCGGAGTAGAGCAGCACGGCGCTGAGGTGATGAATCGCGCCCGCCAGCTGGGGCTGACCATTTCTGACGTCTATGGGCACCCGAAAGGATGGGATGAGATGGTCCGGCTGCTGGAGCAGGCTCTTCCTGCCGACATCTACCAGCTTCAATTCTTCATGACCCAGGAGATGCTGCGTCCCTTTTATGCCGCTTCTGACGCGGTTCTGGCCAACAGCGGTCACGAGCCGTTTGGACTCTTTGGCCTGGAAGCGATGGCGGCAGCAGGCCTGACCTTCACCGGCGCTACCGGAGAAGAGTATGCCTTGTACGGACAGTGCGCTGTTGTCCTGGATACGGACTCTCCCGATGAGATCGTCGGACAGCTGTTGTCATTGAAGGCAAAGCCCAAGCGGGAGGCAGAAATGCGCCGGCTGGCTGTCCACCGGGCGGCCGATTTCATTTGGGAACGGGTTATCTTAATCCTGCTGGATAAAGTGAAGTTCGTGGCCCAATCAACCCACGTGCTGCCGCAGTTGACCCGGGTCCAGAGCATCGCTCCCAAGCCGGTGCGTGACGTCGTTATTTATACGGTGGTCCACCAGCCGCGGCGGCTGCGGCTGCCGGCAAGCACGCTGAACCCGGGAGACAGCCCCAGGCGGTTGGCCAGCGGCATGTTCGATGAGCGGATGAATGAGCGCTACTTCCGCAAGGTGAGCCAGCGATGCTATTACCCGGCCGCCGCCAGGTTCCGCACCTTGCTGGATCAAGGGCTGAAGCTGGCCATCGGCTTTTCGCTGTCCTTTGTAGAGCAGGCAATGCGCTGGGATGAAGGGCTCCTGGATATCTTTCGCCGGCTGGTGGCCCATCCCAATGTGGAGCTGGTGGCTGTCGAGCCCACGCACAGTTTCCTGTTGCTGTGGGATATCCCCCGTTTCATCTCGCAGATGCTGCACGCCGCCGATCGGCTGGAACAAATCTTCGGTGTCAGGCCGGTCACGGCTGACACCACTGAGATGATGATGTCGGACACCATCTACCACGCCCTGGATGTGGCTGGCTTCAAAGCGGGCTTCATTGACGGACGTCCCTGGGTGATGGAATGGCGGCAGCCTACCTACCTCTATCATCACGATCATGGTCAGATGAAACTGCTGGCCCGGCATTACCGGCTGAGCGACGATGTTGGCTACCGTTTTTCAGACCGCAACTGGGACGGGTGGCCGTTGAAAGCGGACCGGTACGCCCAATGGCTGGCTGCCGCGCGGGGGGATCTGGTGGTCCTGGGTTGGGATTTTGAGACATTCGGGGAGCACCATCCGGTAGAGAGCGGCATCTTCGAGTTTTTGGCCGCGCTGCCGTCTGAAGCGGGTGCTGCCCGCCTCTCTTTCATTACCCCTAGTGAAGCAGTCTCCCGCTATCAGCAGGAAAGCCATCATCTGCCGCTGCCTGCCTTTGCCAGTACCTGGGCCGGAAGCGGCGGCATGGATTTCTTCCTTGGCAATCCGGCTCAGCAGGCTGTGTTCCAGCTGATGATGCAGGCGTATCATAAAGCGTGCCTGACCGGAAACCACCAACTGATCGAACTGGCCCTTTGGCTGGCGCAGTCAGACAACCTGCATCTGATCCAATGGTACGGACGGTCTGGAGCTGATGCCGAGGTGTCCGCTTATTTCACCCCGAAAGAGTGGTGGGCATTGGGCGGCGACAGGATTATCACCGAAATCCAGCAGGTATATCGGAACTTCATCGATGCCCTGGATCCCCACCTGGCCTATGTGGCGGAGACATCTCGCATGCTGCTGACGCTGCATGACGACCGGTCAATCACAGAGACCGCTTCCAAGCCGCTGAGTCAGCTGCATGAGTGAGAGATGGAGTGGGGTTCGAATAGTGAGCAGATCTACCTGATCCGGATGGTTTCCAGGCGCAAGGCGTCGGTGACCCCGGTCGCGGTGGCAATGGGCAGCCGCGCCGAAGGATCCAGCAGATCATACATCCCCAACATCAGGGTGTAGTCTCCTGGGGGAAGTTCCGTTGGGAGCAAAATACCGTGATTATCTATAACGGACCTGCCCGGCTGCCAGCTGTTGGTGGGCGCGGAGCCGCCCACCGGTTCGCCGTCTTCTTGGGCAGCCATCAGCCCATCCCGGTTCAGCAGGTGCAGGAACAGCTTGTACCGCTGACTGATGGGGGCCAGGGCCTGCCAGAACAGGGTGATTTGCAGGATATCGCCGGCGCTCACCTGGTTTTCCAGAAGGGTGTAGCCGGAAAGCCGAATGGCGTCGCCGAATGACAGGCCCAGGGGCACCGACATCTCCCCGGCGGGTTCTGCCGGCACCGCGTAGGTGACGAAGCGGACATCGCCCACCCATTCAGATCTCGCTTTGAAGGCGTGGGTGTCCAGCCATCGTTCTACCAGCCCGTCCGGGTCCTGCTGCCGTTCTCCCCAATACAGCACGTACAGCCGGTCGTGGCGGGAGGCGATCCCCTCCAGTTCGCTGTTCACCTGTTCAGCCGAAGGCCGTCCGATTGGCAGCGGGTAGACCGGCGCGCCCTGCCGGTGGTAATAGGTGAACACTTCCCACTGGTTGGGTGCTGAAAGAATGATGCCGGCGTTGGTATGGGCTTCCCCTTCAATTTGGGCGGCCATCTGCCGGTAATCGGCTCTGGCGAAGTCGGGATTGTGGTATAGGTTGTCCAGCGCCTGACCGCTGCCCCAGAGCAGTAAAGCGATGGCGGGCAGCCATACCAGGCGAGAGATCGGATGTATGCGGCCCAGCCCCTGCCAGCTGAGCCCTCCCAGCAGCGCGAAAAACGGAGGCACGACCACCATGAACTTGCGGAATTCAGGCTGTGTGGTCCCGGCGGCCATCATGAAAAGCAGCGGCAGTGCCAGCCCACTGGCAGCGATCAGCCCCCGTTGGCGGCTCGCCGCCAGGCCCAGCAGCAGCAGCGCGCCGCTCAACGCCATTGGCAGCATCAGCGTCCTGGGCTCAATGGTGGGTCCGAAAGCTATCCAGCGGCTACTGTCCCAAAGGAACTGGCTCAGCGGAATTCGCGCCCCGCCTCGGCCGCTGGCCTGCTTGAGAAAAATGGGCAGCCAGGGAAGATAGAGCAAGATGGCTGTCCCTACCAGAGCCAACCAGTGGAGCAGGCGCCGTCCCATTTCTCGCCGTCTGTTCATCATTAGGC
>JAHEEY010000387.1 GCA_024640485.1 Chloroflexota bacterium
AGCGGCATGGGTTTGGCAATTGCCAACAAGATTGTGGAAGAACATGGCGGTCGGATTGTGGTCACCAGTGAGCTGGGCAAGGGGACTGATTTTGTGGTCAATCTGCCGCTGTCAGCCAGCCGTGCGTAGGCTGTTCGCAGCTGAGCCGGTGTGATGCCAAATCGCACAACTTCTGGGAGCGCCACGCTGCACATTGATTAGCAGTTCGAGTTGCTTCCCACCAGATTGCGGCGGTGGTTGAAACATGTCGCCGTGTTGGTAAGAAATGAAGGGTTCTATACGTCTATAAAGGGTTGGACTTACACTCCTTTAAATCCCTAAAATTCTTTCGACGTGGGTAAATCTGTCTGGCACTGCTGACGGCATGCTGCCAAAGACCATGACCACCGGTCACAAAAATGTGAACGCAGAATACCGGCGCGAATGAGAATACGATAGCAAAAGGTTGAGTGAACTATGGAAAAAGAACGCGTACTGATTATCGGTTCGGGCCCGGCAGGACTAACAGCCGCGATGTACACGGCACGTGCCGCCTTGAAACCAGTTGTCATTGCTGGGAGCCAGATTGGCGGGCAAATATCGTTGACTGCGGAAGTGGAGAACTATCCTGGATTCTTCTCCGCGGAAACCACGCCTACTGGCCCAGAATTAGTAGACATCATGCAGAAGCAGGCTGAGCATTTCGGCGCTAACATCGAGTTTGATGAGGTGACGGAAGTTGATTTCAGCGGCGGTGCACCCTTTAAGGTGAAGACCTACGGCAAGGTCTATGAAGCTGATGCAGTTGTGGTCACCGCAGGCGCCTCTCCACGGCGGCTGGGGGTTCCCGGTGAAGAAGAGTACATCGGGCGAGGTGTCAGCTACTGCGGCACCTGTGATGGTTTCTTCTTCCGCGGTAAGGACATCATAGTGGTTGGCGGCGGTGACAGCGCCTTGGAAGAAGCTATCTTCCTGACGAAATTCGCCAATACAGTCAAGGTGATCCATCGCCGTGACGAGCTGCGGGCCGGCCCGATGCTGCAGAAACGTGCCCACGCCAACGAGAAAATTTCCTTCATGTGGAATACGCTGGTGGATGAAATCATTGGTGAAACCCAGGTGAAGAAGGTCAAGCTGACCAATACCGAAACTGGTGAAGAGAGTGAAATGGATACCGATGGTGTTTTCATCTTCATCGGCCATTTCCCGAACAGTAAGTTCCTGGAAGGTCAGTTGGTGATGGATGAGCATGGCTACATTATCACTGACGAAATGATGCGAACCAGTGTCAACGGTGTATTTGCCGCTGGCGAGATTCAGGATGCCATCTATCGTCAAATTGCCACCTCAGTCGGTCAAGGCGCCGCAGCAGGGATGCAGGCTGAACGATGGTTGAGCGAGCAGGAATAATCGTCAATTAGGTGTTGAGCAGGCTGAGGCCAGTCAACCTCAGCCGCTCGACAGTATGTAAAGGGACATGGCTCTTGATAAGATTTCTCTGGGCGTGGCTGGTGTATACCTGGGGCGGTTTGCATCGCTACTTCGGTAATCAGAGCAGCATTCGCAGCGAGCATCAGGCTGCTGTCAGGTACTTCACCAAGGCTCATGAAATCGACCCGACCTTTCGCAGGGCCTTGCTGGAGCGTGGTGTGCTGCTCTGGCGAGAGCTGGGCCAGCCTGATCAGGCGCTGGCAGACTTCAATAGACTGCTGGAAGACGATCCCCAATTTGCCCCGGCTTTGATGAATCGGGGCATGGTCGCCCAAAATGCCGGGCGCTATCGTGAGGCGCTGGCAGATTTTGAGGCATTTCTTGAGCTGCCTGGTTCTGAAATAGAGATGTACCGGCTGGAAGTACAGCGGACGATAGCCCTGCTGCGTGAAATGGTGGCGTAGCGAGCTAGACAACCGCGCTGTCAGAATCTACAGCAAACGTCTACTCCGTCCTGGTCTCCTCCCAAATTGACTCCAACTCCGGCAGCGAACCAATCGGGGCCACACGCTTCATGAAAGCACGCAGCGACGGGCTGCTGGCCCGAATATCCAGCAGCATGGGCCCAATCGGATCGCCGCCGGTAGCTCCTGGTTCGTCCGCATAGGCGCCGTAAAAGGCGAAATACGCCTGGTTCAACTTGCGAATGTTGTATCGGTTTGTTACGAAGTACTGCCGTCGTATTTCCATGTACGCTTCAGCCGCCTCGACCTTCCCTTCTGCCAGCAGCTTGTCCGCCTGGGTCCGGGTTTCAGCCATCTCCGCTCGAAAGTCAAATGAATCTGCCGTCATTTCCGCTGTCGCCGTAGGTGGCGACGATGGTTGTGGCCTATACTCTGGATAATATCGGTCAATCACCCTGGGTCCGACTTCGCTGCCCACAATGGAGGCAACGGTTTCGTTCATGACCCGCACTCTGCCGTCACTGCTGTATAGAAGATTAATGGGGTAGGGCGCCATCCAGTGATGGGCCCACTCGTGAGCCGTTACCTCCGCCAGCCGGTTGATACTGGTGGTCTCAATAATCATGGATGGGTACATCCCTAATCCACCGATGGGCACAACCAGCGCCGAGAGATTCAATTCGTCGAAGATGCGCGATTCCATCAGCTCTTCGTCAGCCGTGGTTAAGCCATGAACTAGCGGGATGGCGTAGATCCGCTCAATATGGTCTCGAGGTGACACGATCAAAATCGCTGGAAGCGGTGTCATGTGCATCATGACTGGCGGCCAGGCGGTGTTCAGAAAATCAAAAGAATCCTCTACCAGCAGATCGGCAACCTGATCCTGCACGATCGCTTCCGCCAGTGGCTGTACTTGAAGCAGTTCGTCCCGTTTGCTGACCAGCAGCTCCTGCAAGCTGCTGGTAGCAGCCGCGGGATCGGTGACATCGGGATCAATGAATGCGCTGTCGATTTGCCGGTTGATCTGGGCGATTTCCGATACTAAACCCAGGTAGTTGATGACGGCATCGTGGCGCGAACGCTCATCCTGAAACGAATGTCCGTTCGCCAACATCGCCTTCGCCTTAACGCCCAGGCTCTCCAACTCCCATACCAGGAAATCGAATTTGCGCTGGCCCACAATGGCATCAAGCTGATGGGCTTCATCGCCAAAAGCAGGCCACTCTGGCGCCAAGATCACCGTAACAGCGATGGCCAAAATGAGCAGCTTGAGGGTTTGCAAAAGTCGGTGCCAAAACATCAATAGATGATAGTCCAGTTGTTGTACGGATCCAAACGAAGCAGTTCTTGCTTGGACGATGAAGATTGTTTTTCCGGCTAGTTCAAATAGGCTATCATTGCGGAACATCGAAGTCAGTTCCACTGCCAGAAAATGCCGACACTCTGTATCATAGGCTGGTATTCATTTGCCGGTGCCCGACTTCGAGATCCCGTTCGGTGTGCAGTTTTCTGGCTGACAACCTGAGATTAGATGAGGAGTGATCCACAATGCGTTTTCTGGTAACGGGTGGAGCCGGTTTCTTGGGCACCGTTCTGTCAAACCGCCTTGTCTCCGACGGGCATGAGGTTCTGGTGCTGGATGATTTGAGCAACGGAAAGCGCGAAGGTCTGCACCCGTCTGTTGTCTTTGCCAAAGGCGACATGGATGATATCCCCTTGCTCTGGTCGTTGCTGCATCAAGTCGATTGTGTCTATCATTTGGCTGCTCGAGTTTCCGTGGCGCAGTCAATTCTATATCCGCGGGATTACAGCCGGGTCAATGTCGGGGGGACAGTCAGCTTGATGGAAGCAATGCGCGACACGGGGGTGCGTCGGGTGATATTCACCTCCTCTGGCGCGGTCTACGGCCATCAGCCCACCCAACCGGTCCATGAAAACGATCTGCCTAGCCCCGATTCACCCTATGCGGTGAGCAAATGGTCTGCGGAACAATATATACATTCCATCGGTGCCCTCTGGGGAATTGAAACGGTCGCTTTGCGAATCTTCAACGCTTATGGCCCCGGGCAAAGTCTGCCCCACTCTCACGCCCCTGTGGTGCCCCGATTCTTGCAGCAGGTGATGACCGGTGGTTCGGTGGTTATCTTCGGCAGCGGCACGCAATCCAGGGATTTTGTCTACGTTACCGATGTGGTAGACGCATTGGTTTCCGCCGCCAAAGCAAGCGGAGTAAACCGTCAGGTCATCAATATCGGCAGCGGTGTTGAGACCAGTGTGGAAAGCCTGGTCAACAGCATGGCGGCAATCTCCGGTAAGGAAGTGAGCCGTGTCTACAACCCCGAAAAATCTGGCGGCGTGCCCCGGCTGGTAGCGGACATCAGCCGGGCACGTATGCTGCTTGGCTTTGATCCCCATCGTACGTTGGAAAAAGGGCTGCGCTTGATCCTGCAAGAAGACTCGCGCTTTCGTGCTGTCAGCTAAGGTGGCCAGGCGTTGACACAACTTCTTGGTTGCCTGACCAACTCTGCACCGATTTAGCTCGAGCGGCATGGGGAGTGGCGATGTCCAGCAGTGACGTGAACAAGAGACCATGCGGGGAAACAAAAAACGCCAAGATGATTATCATCTTGGCGTTAATGCCCTGGAGAGGACTCGAACCTCCACGCCTAAAAGGCATAGGCCCTCAACC